>CAIWAJ010000343.1:0-20212 GCA_903910565.1 uncultured Rhodospirillales bacterium | reverse complement strand
GATCTCGACGGCATGGTCCACATGTCCGACCTCTCTTGGGACGAGCCGGGCGAACTCGCCATGGCGAAGTTCGAGAAGGGCCAGATCGTCAAGGCCAAGGTGCTCGACGTCGATGTCGAGAAGGAGCGCATCTCGCTCGGCATCAAGCAGCTCGCCGACGATCCCGCCGCCTCCGTGCTCGATCGCGTGCAGAAGGGCAGCGTCGTGACCTGCGTGGTCACCGCGGTGCAGTCCAACGGCATTGAAGTGAAGGTCGATGACGTGCTGACCGGCTTCATCCGCCGCGCCGAACTGGCCCGCGACAAGGGCGATCAGCGCCCCGACCGCTTTGCCATCGGCGAGAAGGTCGACGCCAAGATCGTCGCGGTGGACCGCGCTGCCCGCAAGCTGTCGCTGACCATAAAGGGCAAGGAGATGGAGGAGGACAAGAAGGCGATCGCCGAATTCGGCACCTCCGACTCCGGCGCCTCGCTGGGTGACATCCTGGGGGCCGCGATCCGTCGCCGCAACCAGCTCTCCTCGGAGGACTGAGACTGACCGGTCGATCGCGATGAGCCTCGAGACCGATCTGCTGATCGACAGGCGGCGCCTCAAGCGCCGCCTGTTGTTTTGGCGCCTCCTGACGTTTGCCGCGGTGATTGCGGTGGCCTTGATGGTGGTCGGCCCACGGATGCGCGGTGGCGGCTACGTCGCCCGGATCACCGTTGAGGGGACCATCACGAGTGACCACAAGACGGTGAAGGCGCTGCAGGACGTGCTCGATGACGCCTCGGCGCGCGCCCTGCTGCTTATCGTCAACTCCCCCGGTGGCGCTGTTGCCGCTGGTGAGGCAATTCACGATATGGTGGAGCGCGTGGCCGCCAAGAAGCCCGTGGTGGCGGTTATGGGGGCCACCGCGGCGTCGGCGGGCTTCATGATCTCGCTGCCCGCCGCGCGGATTATCGCCCATAATTCGACTTTGACCGGCTCGATCGGCGTGCTGCTGCCGACCGGCGAGGTCTCCGGCCTGTTACGGTGGCTCGGCATCACCGATGAGACGCTGACCTCCGGGCCGCTCAAGAACGTGCCGAGCCTGACCAAGCCGATGACCGAGCAGGGACGCGCGGTGATGCAGGCGCTGATCGATGATCTCTACGACCAGTTCGTTGGCATGGTCGCCAAAGGGCGGAAAATGGAGCCGGCCCGCGTCCGCGAACTGGCCGATGGCCGGGCCTATACCGGGCGCCAGGCGCTCGCTCTCGGCCTGATCGACGCCATCGGCACCGAGACGGACGCGCGGACATGGCTGGAAGCCGAGCGGGCCATCGCCGCCACTTTGCCGGCCCGAGACATTCGCAGCGAGACCCTGCGCGACAAGCTGTTTGGCGATGACGCCGAGGGCTTGTTCGGTGGTATCGTGAAAACCCTTCTCTCTCAAAGCGTTAGCCTTGACGGCGGCTGGGCGCTCTGGCAGCCTGGAGTCTACAGGCAGTAATACGCGGGGGGCGGGGCAGCGAGGCATGACGAAATCTGAACTGATCGCTGAGCTTTCGGCGGCTAATCCACATCTGTTGAGCCGTGACGTCGAGACGATCGTCGCGACGATTTTCACCGAAATCACCGCTGCCTTGTCGCGCGGCGAGCGGGTTGAGCTGCGTGGCTTCGGTGCCTTTACGGTGAAGCACCGCGACGCGCGCACCGGCCGCAACCCCCGTACGGGCGAGACGGTTCCGGTCGACGAGAAGGTCGTGCCCTTCTTCAAGGCCGGCAAGGAACTACGCGAGCGCGTCAACAAGGGCAAGCCGGGGGCCTGATGCTCCTGCGCCTGGTGCTGCTGGTCCCATTGCTGGCGGTGCTGGTGATCTTCGCGTTGACCAATCAGCAGATGGTGCGGCTGTCCTTCTGGCCGAGCCCCGCCAGCCTCGATGCGCCGCTCTCGCTCGCGGTGCTGTCCGCGCTCGGCGCCGGCATGTTGATTGGTGCCACGATGCTCTGGTTCACCACGCTGCGGGTTCGTCATCGGGCCGGCAGGGCTGAGCAAGCCCGCGCCCTGCTGGAGGCCGAACTCCGCCGTATTCGCGCCAACCCGCCCGCCCCGCCGCTTCCCCCGCCCGGATGACCCGCATGACCGGACTGATCGCCGCACTCGATACCACCGACCCCCAGCGTGCCCGCCGCTGGGCCAGCCAGGTGGCGCCGTCCTGCGGCATGCTGAAACTCGGCCTCGAATTTTTCCTCGCCAACGGCGCCGAGGGGGTGCGGTTGATCGACGATCGTCCGATCTTCCTCGACCTCAAGCTGCACGACATCCCCAACACGGTGGCCGGCGGGGTGCGCGCCATCCTGCCGCTCAAACCCACCTTCCTCACCCTGCACGCCGGCGGCGGGCGGGCGATGATTGGCGCCGCGCGGGATGCGGCCGAGGCCGCGGGCGCTGATCGGCCGAAGCTGCTTGCCGTCACCGTGTTGACGAGCCTGGACGCTGAGGCGCTGCATGAGGTCGGCGTCGCCGGCGGTCCGCGCCAGCAGGTGCTGCGCCTCGCCCGCCTCGCGCTCGATGCCGGCGCCGATGGGATCGTGTGCAGCGCCCATGAGATCGCGACCTTGCGCGCCGCCCTCGGCCCCGAGGCCCTGCTCGTGGTGCCCGGCATCCGCCCGGCCGGCAGCGACGCCGGCGACCAGGCGCGCACGATGACGCCGCGCGAGGCCGCCGAGGCCGGGGCCGACTGGCTGGTGGTCGGCCGCCCCATCACCGCCGCCGCCGATCCGGCCGCGGCCGCGGCCGCCATCGCGGCCGACCTGGTGGCATGACCGCGGTCAAGATTTGCGGGCTGAACGACCCGGAAGGCTTCGACGCCGCGGTGGCCGCCGGGGCCGAATATGTCGGCCTCAATTTCTTCCCCCCTTCGCCGCGCGCGATCTCCCCGGCACAGGCCGCCGCGCTCTCCGCCCGCCACCCTGGCGGGCCGAAGCGGGTGGGCCTGTTCGTCAAACCCGCGGACGCCGAGATCGAAGCCGTGCTCGCCGCGCTGAAGCTCGACCTGCTGCAGCTCTACGTCACCGCCGAGCGGGCCGCCGAGATCCGCGCCCGGTTCGGCGTGCCGGTCTGGCGCGCCGTCGGCGTCACCTCGCCCGCCGATCTGCCGCGTGACAGCGGCGGGGCGGATGGGCTGCTGATCGAGCCCAAGGCGCCGGCGGAGGCCACGCGGCCCGGCGGCAATGCCATCAGCATGGACTGGTCGTTGCTCGACGACTGGCGCGCCCCCTGTGACTGGGCATTGGCCGGGGGCCTCACGCCCGACAATGTCGCGGCTGCTATCCGCGCCACCAGGACCCCCTGCGTGGACGTCGCCTCCGGCGTCGAGCGCGCCCGAGGGGTGAAGGACCCCGCGCTGATCGCCGCCTTCGTCGCGGCCGCCCGGCAGTAGCCGAATTGTTGTCCCGCCGCACTGGATCACGTGCGCCGTCCATGGCATGAAGGGCCGAGAGGGGGACGATCCATGCGCGTGATCCAACTGACCGACCTGCACTGCGTGCCCTACGGGCGGATGGCCATGGGGCGGTGCGAGACGAACACCCTCGCGGAGCGCGCGCTCCGCGCCGTCGCGCGCTTCCGCCCCCAGGCAGACGCGCTGCTGATCACCGGCGACCTTTCGGATAACGGGCTGCCCGGCGCCTATGCGCTGCTCGCCGAGATGTTCCGCCGCACCTTGGAGATCCCGGTCTACGTCATCCCCGGCAACCATGACCGGCGCGACAATTTCCGGGCCGGCTTCGCCCATCTGCCGGGGGTCACCGATCACCCGACCTTCGTGCAGTACACGATCGAGAATTTCCCGGTGCGCATCATCATGCTCGACACGGTGATCCACGGCAGCCCGGCCGGCGAGATGTGCGCCGAGCGGATGGCCTGGCTCGACGCCCGCCTCGCCGAACAGCCGGACCGGCAGACCATGCTGGCGATGCACCATCCCTCCTTCGATTGCGGCATCAACGATGCGATCGGGCTGCGCAACGCCGCCGAATTCAATGCCTTGGTGGCTCGCCATCCCCAGGTCCGCCGGATCATCTGCGGCCATCACCATCGGCCGGTCACCGTTCCCGTCGCCCAGGCGATCGCCTCGATCTGCCCCGGTGTCGCGCACCAGGTGGAACTCGATCTCGTCACCAAGGGCCTGGTTGGCCTGTGGAATCTCGAGCCGGCGGCTTTTCAGCTCCATATGTGGAAGGAGCAGCCTGGTGCGGGGCCGGTGATCGTCTCGCACACCGGCTATGTCGACGATTACGGCGGCCCCTTCCCCTTCGTAGGCGACCCTGACGCGCCGCACTGAGGCTCATGCGGCGAGACGCCACGCAACGATTCGGTCACTTGTAACTGTCAGGCTTCGGGCGTGTCCTGTTCCAGGGATACCCAAGGAAACGCCATGACCACCGTGATCGTCCTGCTCCTGCTCGCCGCCGTCGGCATCGCCATGCTGTATGCGCGTGATATCCGGCAGACCCAGCACACCATCCTGCGCAACTACCCGGTGCTCGGGCATTTCCGCTATTTCTCCGAGAGCGTCGGCGAATATATGCGGCAATACCAGTACCTGCCGGACTGGGTGGAGCGCCCGTTCAACCGGTTGGAGCGGTCCTGGATCTACCGCTCGGCCAAGGGGGTCTCCAACCTCATCAGCTTCGGCAGCGAGGCGGCGCCGGCTTTCGTGTTCCGCAACGCCGCTTTCCCCATCCTCGACGAGGAGAAGACCGCCTATCCCGGCAAGACGGTCGGCATCAGCGACGGCCCGGGCGCCTGCCGGCAGCCGTTTCATGCCACCACCTTCTTCAACATCTCCGGGATGAGCTACGGCGCGCTGAGCCACGCCGCCGTCACCTCGCTCTCCCGCGGGGCGAAAATGGCGGGGATCTGGATGGCCACCGGCGAGGGGGGGCTCGCGAAATACCACCTCGAAGGCGGCTGCGACGTCATCATGCAGATCGGCACCGCCAAGTATGGCGTGCGTGACGAGCACGGCAATCTCTCCGATGACCGGCTGCGCGAAATCGCCGCCCATCCGCAAATCCGCATGTTCGAGGTCAAGCTCGCCCAGGGCGCCAAGCCCGGCAAGGGCGGTATCCTGCCGGCCGCCAAAGTGACGGCCGAGATCGCCGCCATCCGCGGCATTCCCGCGGGGCAGGACAGCATCAGCCCCAACCGCCATACCGATATCGCCAGCGTGGCCGAGCTCGGCGCTTTCGTCGCCCGCGTGCGCAACGTTACCGGGCGGCCGGTGGGGGTGAAGTTCGTCGCCGGGCATCCCGGCTTCCTCGACGAGTGGTTCGGCCATTGCGTCACCCATCCCGAAGGTTGCCCCGACTATGTGCAGATCGACGGCGGCGAGGGCGGCACCGGCGCCGCACCGGCGCCGCTGGCGGATTATGTCGGCCTGCCGGTCACCCAGGCTTTGCCAATGGTGGTCGAGGCGCGGGACCGCCACGGGCTGCGCGATCGCATCCGCATCATCGCCTCGGCCAAGCTGGTGACGCCGGACAAGGTGGCGTGGGCGCTGGCCATGGGCGCGGATTTCGTCTCCTCCGCCCGTGGCTTCATGTTCGCGCTGGGCTGTATCCAGGCGATGAAATGCGGCTCTGGTAACTGCCCCACCGGTGTCACCTCCTCCGACCCGCGCCTCATCAAGGGGCTTGACCCCACGGACAAGGCGGTCCGCGTGATGCGCTACGCCCAGCGCGTGCGCGAAGAGGTGGAAATCATCGCCCATTCCTGCGGCCTCGCCAACGCCGCGGAATTCCGCCCGCATCATGTGACCGGGATCGAGCGCGGGATCGGGGGCTTCCGCAACGTCGCGGAGTGAGCGGGGCGGCCGCCGGAGTTAAGCAGCGGTCGACGGATCGGCCATATCGCGCAGGATCGGGCATTCCGGCCGGCTGTTGCCTTGGCAGCAATCCGCCAGTTCCTGCAGCGCATCGGCCATCGCCGTCAGCTCGGTGATGCGCTCCCGAAGTTCCGTCACATGCCGCAAGGCGAGCGCCTTGACGTCCCGGCTCGCCCGGTGCTCGTCGCGCCACAGCGCGACCAACTGCCGCACGCGTTCCATCGGCATGCCGAAATCCCGCGCCCGGCGGATGAAGCGCAGCATGTGCATGTCGGCCGGGCTGTAGACGCGATACCCCGCCTCCGTTCGCCGCGCCTGGGGGATCAGCCCGATGGTCTCGTAGTATCGCACCATCTTGGCCGATACCCCCGACGCCGTGGCGACTTCGCCGATATTCATCGCGGATCTCCGGGTGGTGTCCAGCCGCGCAGCAGCAGCGCGTTGGTCACCACACTGATGCTCGACAGCGCCATCGCCGCCCCGGCGACGATCGGGCTCAGCCAGCCCATGGCGGCGAGGGGGATGCCCAGCACGTTATAGGCGAAGGCCCAGAACAGGCCCTGACGGATCTTGCGATAGGTGCGCCGCGAGATGTCGATGGCCGCCGCTACCAGGGCCGGATCGCCGCGCAGCAGGGCGATGCCGGCGGTTTCCATCGCCACGTCGGTGCCGGTCGCCATGGCGATGCCGACATCGGCCGCGGCCAGCGCCGGGGCGTCATTGATGCCGTCGCCCACCATGCCGACGGGTCCGCGTTGGCGCAGTGCGCGCACCTCGGCCTCCTTGTCCTCCGGCAGGATTTCGGCCTTCACCTCGGTGATGCCAAGCGCGGTGGCGACGGCACGTGCCGCGCCCGCGCTATCGCCGGTCAGCATGACGCTGCGGATACCAAGCCGGGTCAGGGCGGCAATGGCGGCCTTGGCGGTTGGCTTGATGGTGTCGCCGAACGCCATGAGGCCGAGCAGCTTGCCGTCGCGCAGCAGCCACGAGACGGTGCGCCCCTCCGCCTCGAAGGTGGTGGCGGCATCGCCGGGGTCGATACCCTGCTCGGTCAACAGCCGGCGATTGCCAAGCAGGATGGTGGCACCCTCGATCTCCCCCCGCACGCCACGGCCGGGCAGGCTGCGGAACCCCATAACCGGCTTGGGGGTTATGCCTTCGACCACCGCCAGCGCCAGCACCGCGCGGGCGAGGGGATGTTCGCTGCCGGTTTGCAACCCGGCGGCGAGGCTCAGAAGGTCAGAGCGGCTGGCGCCGGGGACGGGCGCGACGTCGGTGACACTCGGGCGGCCCTCGGTGAGGGTTCCGGTTTTGTCGAAGGCGATCGTGGCCAGGCCATGGGCGCGCTCGAGCGCCTCGGCGTCCTTGATCAGGATGCCATGGCGGGCCGCGGCGCCGGTGCCGACCATGATGGCGGTGGGGGTGGCGAGGCCGAGAGCGCAGGGGCAGGCGATGACCATGACGGCCACCGCATTCATGATCGCATCCTCGGTCGCGGCGCCGGCGAGCATCCAGCCGCCGAAGGTCACGGCGGCGATGACGAGCACCACCGGCACGAAGACGGCGCTGACGCGATCGACCAGCCGTTGGATCGGCGCCTTGCTGGCCTGGGCGCCCTCGACCATGCGTACAATGCGCGCGAGCGTGGTCTCGGCGCCGGTGGCGGTCACGCGGACGATCAGCAACCCGTCGGCGCTGATCGAACCGCCCGTCACGCGTGCGCCGGGTTCTTTCTCGACCGGCAGGCTCTCGCCGGTCAGCATCGATTCATCGACGCTTCCGCCGCCCTCGGCGAGGATACCGTCCGCCGGGATGCGTTCGCCGGGGCGGACGACGACGAGATCACCGTGCCGGACCTGGCCGATCGGGATATCGATCTCAGCATGGCCGCGGCGGACCCGGGCGGTGTCGGGGCGGAGCGCCATCAGGGCGCGGATGGATGCCGCGGTGGAACGCTTGGCGCGGCCTTCGAGCCACTTGCCGAGCAGGATGAAGGTGATGAGCAGCGCGGAGCTCTCGAAATAGAGCGGCAGCTCGTCATCGATATCGAGCCAGTCGAGCGCGAAGGCCCAGGCGCTGAGACCGAAGGCGGCGGAGGTGCCGAGCGCGACCAGCAGGTCCATGTTTCCCGAACCGGCGCGCAACGCCTTCCATCCGGCGACGTAGAAGCGGGCGCCGAGCCAGACCTGGACCGGCAAGGCGAGGGCGAATTCGGCCCAGGGCGGCATATGCCAGGGCGCGTTGGTGAGGTGGAAGCCCATGTTGATGACGAGGGGCGCGGAGAGCAGCGCGGCGATCAGGACATGCAGCCCCTCGCGACTGCCGCCGGGCACTTGCGCGGTCGGGCTTTCCGGGAGCCGGCGCGGCTCGAACCCCGCCTTGGTGACGGCGGCAAACAGCGCTTCGGGCGCGACGGCGGCCTCCAGCGCGGTGACGCGGGCCCGCTCGGTGGCCAGATTCACCGCCACCTCGGTCACTCCCGGCACCTTGGCGAGCACCTTCTCGACCCGGCTGACGCAGGAGGCGCAGGTCATGCCATGCACCTCGAAATCATGCTCGACGCGGCCGGCATGGAACCCCGCCTTATCCACTACCGCGGCCAATTTCGCCGCATCGAGGCCGCTGCCGGTGACTCGGGCGCGCTCGGTGGCGAGGTTGACCGCGACCGCCGTCACCCCCGGCACCTTGCCGAGCACCTTCTCGACCCGGCTGACGCAGGAGGCGCAGGTCATGCCGTGAATACCGAGGTCGATGCTGGCCTCGATTGCCGGCTTGGTTGCAACCGTCATCGCGCGCCCTTCCGAGGTCCGTCGTCTCGATATGGGGTTCCCATAATGGGAAGGTCAAGGCGCCTCAGCGGTGGTGCTGTGCCTGGCCGGATTGTTTGTCGAGCTTGTCGCACTGATCCATCATCGCCTTGGCATCCGGCGTATCGGCGAGGGTGCCGCGCTGTTGGTCGGCGCGCATCGCGGCGCAGTGCTGAGCGAGTTGGGCCTTGGTCATGCCACCCGACGTATGGCCGGAGTGGCTCTGCGCGGCGGCGAGCGCGGGAAGGAACACGATAGCGGCGGCGAGGCGGGCGAGGCGCATGATGGGAGTTCCTCCAGTCAAAAAGCGAGGCGCAGGCCAAACAAGAGACGCAGCCTTTGCGCCTGTTCACCCTCGGCGCGTGCGGAGCGGGCAGCGTCGCCATAGCGGGCTTCATACGCGAGGCCGATATAGGGGGCGAAGCCGCGCGTTACCTCGTAGCGCAGCAGAAGCCCCGCTTCGAGGTCGGACAGCCCGGCGGCCGTCCCGCCGGCGAGGTCCGATCGGCTATAGGCATTGGCCTCGACGAACGGCTGCAGCACGAGGTCCTGGGTGAAGGCGAGGTCGGTCGCGAGCCGCAGCCGCCCGGCGAACCGGCCGCGATCGCCGGCATAGGCGAAGGCTTCGACGTCGATGAAGTGCAGCGCCATCCCCTGGGCGCCGAATGCCAGCCAGGTGCGCGTCACATCGCGGCTGATATCGACGTGGGCGCCGCCGAGCACATCGAAGAATGTGCTGGCGGCGTGGCCCCAGAGCAATTCCTGGCGGCCCTCGATCGCCCCGCTGGGACCAAGCCGGCTGTCGGTTTTGAACCAGAGGCGATCCTCGTCGGTGCCGATCCAGGCGTGCCCGTCCAGCCGCACCGTGGCGCGCCCGGCTCCCACCTGACCTTCGAGCCGCTCAATCTCGGCGCTGGCATTCCACGGCGCCTCCATGTCCATCGCCGGATGCGGCGCCATGGTTTGCGCCCGCGCCGGAGCGGCGAGCAGCGCGAGGAGGCAAAGCAGCACGCGGATGGTACGCAGGGTCACGCCACCAGCACCGTGCGCATCATGCCCAGCGCCATGTGGTAGAGCAGGTGGCAATGGAAGGCCCAGGCACCCGGCTCGTCGGCGGTGACGAGGAAGGACACGCGCTGGGCGGGTTGCACGATGATGGTGTGCTTGTAGGGCCGGAACTCGCCGTGGGCGTTTTCCAGCTCGCTCCACAGGCCGTGGAGGTGAACGGGATGCTCCATCATCGTGTCATTGACGAGCGTGATGCGCACGCGCTCGTCGACGCGCAGTTCGAGCGGGCCGGTGTCTTCCATTCGGCGCCCGTCGAAGCCCCAGATGTAGCGCTGCATGTTACCGGTCAAATGCAGCACGATCTCGCGTGATGGCGGCCTTGGATCGGCGCCGGGCAGGCGGGCCTTGAGGTCGGCGTAGGTCAGCACGCGCCGGCCGTTGCCGGCGAGGCCGATTCCGGGCCGGTCGAGATCGCTCCAGGTGGTCTCAGCGATGTTGTCGACGCCGACCGCGCCGGCGGACGGGCGGTTCTCCGTCACCGGCAATGGGCCGCCGCTGCCATGACCCATCGCGGCGTGATCCATCGCCCCGTTCGCCGGTGCGCCGGTGGCGTGGCCGGCATGCGCATTGGGCGCCGCGCCCGGCGGCATGACATGGCCGGCATGCCCACCATGGGCGCCGTGGTCCATCCCCATGTCCGCCATGGTCCGCAGCGGCCGCGGGTCGAGCGCGGGCACCGGGGCGGCAAGCCCGGGGCTGGTGGCCAGCGTGCCGCGAGCGAAGCCGGAGCGATCGAGCGTCTGGGCGAAAATGGTGTGAGCCGAGGCGGTGGGGCGGACGATGACGTCATAGGTTTCCGCCGGCCCGATGCGGAACTCGTCGACCTCGAGCGGCACCAGGTCATTGCCGTCCGCCTCGACGACCCGCAGTTTCAGGCCGGGGATGCGGACGTCGAAAAACGTCATGGAGGAGGCGTTGATGACGCGCAGGCGGACCCGCTCGCCGATCCGGCACAGCGCGGTCCAGTTGGCCTCGGCGGTCTGGCCGTTCATCAGGAAATCATAGGTTGCGCCGGTGACGTCCGCGAGATCGGTCGGGCTCATCCGCATCTCGCCCCAGGCGACACGATCGGCGAGCGTGGCGGCGAGACCCTGGCGGGCAACGTCGGCGGCAAAGGTGCCGAGGGTGCGCTGGCCCCGGTTGTAGTGGTCCGGCCGCGTCTTGAGATTGTGGACGATGCGTGCCGGCGTCTCGTCGGTCCAGTCCGAGAGCATCACGATGTGTTCGCGCTCGAACGCCTCGGCCCAGCCGTCAGCGGGCTCTATGATGAAGGCGCCGTAGAGCCCTTCCTGTTCCTGGCCATCGGTATGGGCGTGGTACCAGTAGGTGCCGCTTTGGTGCAGCTCGAAGCGGTAGACGAAGGTCTCACCGGGGGCGATGCCATGGAAGGACAGGCCTGGAACGCCATCCATGTCGGAGGGAACGCGGACACCATGCCAATGGATGGACGTGGGTTGGTCCATCCGATTGGTCACGGTGATGCTGACGACCTCGCCCTCGCGGAATCGCAGCGTGGGGCCTGGCAGGCTGCCATTCACCAGAACGGCGTCCGCGCGCCGGCGGCCGATCTGGATTTTCCGGCGTTCGATCGTGAGAGCGGCCGACGGGCCTGCGGAACTGCCGCTGCCGGGAGCCACTCCCAGCAGCGTCGCCGCCGCACCCAGCATGAACCGCCGCGTGAGGTTTCGCATTGCTGTCCGCTCCGTGCCCGCTTTGCGCGGGCCGGGTCAGGCTGCGATGAGCTGCGGCTCGTAGCCAGCGTCGCGCATGGCGGTCTCGGCCGCGGTCGCGGACGCGTGGGGTACTGTCACGCGCTTGGCGTCGAGGTCGATCGCCACGGTCGCACCCGGCAGCGCCTCGGCGAGCGCGCCGCGAATGGTGCCGACGCAATGCATGCAGTTCATGTCCTCGACCACGAACACGGCGCCATCGGCGACCGCTGCGGTATCTCCGGTGGTGGCGCTCTTATCGCTGCAACCGCACATGGTCCACATCTCCAGGTAAGTGGTTAACCCCAGCACCATGGACCTTCCCACCATGGCAAGGTCAAGGCGAAAAAATCGCCGCGCCCGAATTGACGGTATCCCCACCGGGGGGATAGCATTCGCGGAGCAACAGGAATTCGCCATGACAGAGCTCGCCGGCATTCTTCAGCAGGGTGGAACCTCCAGCTTGCTCTTCATCCCCACCGCAATCGTGCTCGGCGCGCTGCATGGGCTCGAACCCGGCCATTCCAAAACCATGATGGCCGCTTTCATCGTCGCCATTCGCGGCACCATCATGCAGGCGGTGCTGCTCGGTCTTGCCGCGACGCTGTCGCACACGCTGGTGGTTTGGGCGGTGGCGATCGGCGGGATGTATTTCTTCTCCAGCCTCGATGCCGAGGCGAGTGAGCCGTATTTCCAGGTTGCGTCGGCGGCGCTGATCGTCGTCATTGCGGTCTGGATGCTCTACCGCACCTGGAAGGAGCAGCAGGAGATCGCGTCCGCCAAGGCGGCGATCGCGGCGGCGTCGGCGGCGCGACCTTGGATGCGCCAGGTCGATACCGGCCATGGGCATGTCGGGCTCGAATTGCGACGCGACGAGGAGGTGGGCGCGGCCCGCTTCCACCTATCGGTCATCAGCGGCCATGGCTGGACCGCGGAGGACGTGACGATCGCCGCGACCTATGCCGACGGGCGCCGGCGGGTATTCGCGCTCGAACACCGCGAGGGCGTGCTGGTGTCACGTGATGCGGTGCCGGAGCCGCACGTGTTCACCGCGACGTTGACCTTCAGCCACGATGATCACGAGCACGATTATGACGTCGCGTTCACCGGCGAAGAGCAGGCGGCGATGGAGGAGGCGGGCGCCGAGCCGATGGACGCGCATGCCCGCGCCCACGCCAATGACATCAAGCGCCGCTTCACCAACCGGGCGGTCACGACTCCGCAGATCGTGCTGTTCGGCCTGACCGGCGGCCTCATCCCCTGCCCCGCGGCCATTACGGTGCTGCTGCTGTGCCTCCAGGTGAAGCAGATCGCCATCGGCGCCGTCCTGGTGCTGTCGTTCAGCGTCGGCCTCGCGCTCACCATGGTCACCGCCGGCGTCGTCGCCTCGATCAGCATTCACCACATTGCACGGCGTTGGACAGGCTTTTCGGGGCTGGCCAGCCGGGCGCCGTATTTCTCGTCGATCGTTATCATCTGCATGGGGCTTTACATTGGCTACGAAGGGCTGAAAGCTTTGTCCGCCGCCGGCGCCATCTGAGCCCGAAGGAGAATTTGGTTATGAACGCAACAACGGGTCTGGACATCGACATGGGCGGCGGTATCGCGCTGCACCTCTCCGACGATGGGGAGGGCCGCTGGCTGCTCGCCTTCAACCGCGCCGCGCCGGCGCTCGATGCGGTCGAGGTCCAGGCGATCGCCCGTAACGGGCAATGCCTGCCGATGAAGATGTTCCCTGGGCCGAACGGCAACGCGGTCTATGCCTCGGGGCCGGTGGAACGCGCCTACCGCGTCCGCGTTGTGGTGACGGACGGCGCGGTTGCGCGGCGGCGCGACATCCGGCTCCCCGGTACGCCGGATTATCCGCTTGCCAAGGGGCCGCACGGCGGCACGTTCATCAGCATGGGCCATGACAGCTACGTCGAGCTGCTGCCGGAGAGCGAGGCGGTCTGGCGGGTCGTGTTCCACGAAAAGGAGACCCCGACCGGCGCTCCGCCGGTGGCCGACGTGGTGGCCGAGGCGATCGCGCCGCCGGGGGTGGACGATCAGGTGCGGGCGCTCACCGTGCGTCCGGGCGCCGACACGCATTCGCTGGTGCTCGAGGGTAAGGTCGGCGACGCGGACCATCTGCGCCTCGCGGTGATGATGGGCGACCACTACCATACCCGCTGCGTGCCGGTGCTGAGGCCCTGATCCCGGTGACCCGAATCCCCGCCGCCGCTGGCACTCATGTTCATGCCGACGGCCAGGTGCATCACCATAGCCATCCCGACATCATCAAGCGGCTGCGGCGAACGGAGGGACATATCCGCTCGATCATCGCCATGATGGAGGAGGGGCGTGCCTGCCTCGAAGTCGCGCAGCAGCTCCACGCGGTGGAGAAGGCGATTTCCCAGGCCAAAAAGACCTTCATTCACGACCATCTCGACGATTGCCTCGAACTCAGTCTCGGCGCCATCGCCGGGGCCCAGCGCGACGCGATCGAGGAGTTCAAGGAAATCACCAAATACCTATGACCCAGCCGCTCCCCCCGCACGGGCTCGCACTGACGCGTCTCGGCGAGGTGCCTGGGGTGGAGCACGCCGCGGCGCGGACGTTCTGCCTGGAGACGATCAAGGAATTCTACGGCTTCGACTACCGGCCCGACTGGCACGCCGATCTCGACTCCCTGCTGCTGCCGGCGGAGGGGAATCACTATTCCGCGCATCATCGTGGCGCCTTCTGGACGCTGCGCGCGCCGGGTGGCGAGATCCTGGCGACTGGCGGCATCCGCCATCTCGGCTGGAAACCGAACATCCCGCCAATGTTCCCCGGGCGCTATCCACGACCGGAGGACGTCACCTCGCTGTGGCGCGTCTACGTTCGCAAGGACCAGCGCGGACGGGGGCTCGGGCGTTGGCTGACGGCGCTGTGCGAGGACGAGGCGATCCGCCTGGGTTTCGACCGTATGTATCTGCACGCCACCGCCGACGCAGCGGCAACCATCGCGTTCTGGAATGCGATGGGTTACGCCGATATCGGCACGATCGACGACAGCACGCATTTCGATAAGGCACTCACGTCGTGAGACCATCCCACCGAAGGATTGCCAGACCACCGCACGCCATCAGCTGAACGCCAGGCCGGGGAGCCGCATACCATGACGAAAGATTTTTCGCTGCGACTGCGTGTCATCGGCCTTGCCGCGGCCCTGCTGCTCCCAGGGGCCGCGCGGGCGGCCAGTGATACGGTCGTGCTGGCGGAGATCTTCGGCCCGCGGGCGGGCTGGGCGCTGGAGACGGACGACGCCTTCGTGCTCACCAAGGCCGGCTGCATGGAAATGCTGACCCGCATCGATTTCGATGGCACGGTGAAGCCCGGCCTCGCGACCGCCTGGACGCAATCGGCGCCCACAGCCTGGGACTTCACGATCCGCCAAGGCGTCACCTTCACGGATGGCCGCCCGCTCGATGCCGAGGCCGTGGCCGGCGCATTAACCCATGTGCTGAAGACGCCCGCCCCCCCGCGCGGCTTCAACCCCCGGCTGATTTCCGGCGTCAGCGTGATCGACCCGAAGACGGTGCGCATCACCACGCCGTCGCCCTCCGTGCTGGTGCCGCTGCGCGTCGCCGGCCCGAGCACCGGGATTCTTTCGCCGGCCGCCCTGCAGGGCGAGCGCCCCAACCCGATCCGCGCCTGCACGGGGCCGTTCACCGCCGTCGAGGAAGTGCCGCGCCAGGCGCTGAAGCTCGAGCGCAATCCGGCATATTGGGGCGGGCCCGCCAATTATGCCCGTGCCGAGCTGCGCTTCATTCCAGATGCGCAGGTGCGCGCGACCATGGTGCAGACCGGCGAGGTGCAGATCGCCACTGCCATGCCGGTGACGGCACTGCGCACCCCGCCGGCCAATATCCGCGTGATCTCCACCGATCTTCCGCGGGTGACATCGCTCTACCTCAACACCGCCAAACCGCCGTTCGACGACGTGCGCGTGCGCCGCGCGATCCAGGCGGCGATCGACACCTCCGCCATCGCCGCCTCAGTCTACGAGGGCTTGGCGAAACCGGCGCAGGGCCCCTTCGCGGCGATCGAACCCTGGGCCCCCGCCGGCGCCGCCCCGATCAAGGCCGACGTCGCTCGCGCCCGCGCGCTGCTGGCTGAGGCCGGCGTCAAGCCCGGGAGCCTGCCCTTCGAAATTCTCGGCTACACCGAGCGCTCGGAAATGGCCGACCTCGCCGCGGTTCTGCAAGCCGAGCTGGGTGAAATCGGCATCAAAGCGACGGTGCGCGTCGCCGGCTACGCCGCGCTGGAACCCGACGTGCTCGCCGGCAAGTTCGACTCCATGCTGCTTTCGCGCAGCCATCTGACGGATGTGCCGGACCCCGGCGCCTTCCTGGTCGCCGATTACGGCTGCAAGGGCGGCTACAACCTCTCGCATTTCTGCCGCCCGGCGCTCGACGCGCAGCTCGATGCAGCCACCGCCGAACCGGAGGCGGCCAAGCGCTTCGCCGCCTATGCCGAGGCGGCGAAGATGCTGCAGGACGAAGCGGTGTCGGTGTTCATCGTGCACGAGCAGCAGCGCGACGCGGTCAGCACCTCGGTGACCGGCTTCCGGACGCATCCCTTGGCGCACTACATCCTGACGCGGGACCTGAAGGCGGCTAACTGACATCAGCGCCCGCGATGCCAGGCTACATCGGCGATAGAGCTATTGGGGAGATGGGAAGGAAGCGGTTCTTTTTTGAAAAAAAGAACCAAAAAACTTTTATCCGCCGGCTTCGCGGCCTCCCCGGAGAGCGCGAGGCCAAACGAATAAAGAGTTTTTGCTTCTTTTTTCAAAAAGAAGCGCTTCCTTCCTTCCCACTCCCTTCCGTGCCGCGATGACCCGCTTCCTGCTGCTTCGCGGCCTTGTGCTGATCGCCATGCTGCTGGGCGTTTCCATGCTCGCCTTCGCCATCCCCTGGCTCCAGGGCGGCGATCCCGCGCGGGCGATCATCCAGGCGCGCGTCGCCGATCAAGCCGTCGATCAGACGGCGATCGAGGGCCTGCGGGCACAGCTCGGGCTGGACCGTCCGTTCACCGCCCAGTACGCGCACTGGCTCGGTGACGTGCTGCACGGGGATTTCGGCCTCTCCTTTACCAGCCGCACGCCGGTCGCCGATGCGGTTGGCCACGCGCTGATGATTTCGGCGCTGCTCGCGGTGTCCGCCCTCGCGGTCGCCTTCATCATCGCCGTGCCGCTGGGCACCATCGCGGCGCTGCGGCCGGGCGGGTTGTTCGATGGTACCATGACTTTACTGACCCAGGCGGTCGTCGCCCTGCCGGAATACTGGCTCGCCCCGGTTGGCATCCTCGTCTTCGCGCTGCATCTGCATCTCCTGCCCTCGGCCGGCTTCACCTCGCCGTCCTCGATGGTGCTGCCGGTCGGCGTGCTGGCGCTGCGGCCGATGGCCTACCTGCTGCGCGTCACCCGTGCCTCCATGCTCGACGTTCTGGCCGCCCCCTACATCACCGCAGCGCGCAGCCGGGGCCTCGGCATGACCCGCACGCTGCTGCGTCACGGGCTGCGCAACGGCATCCTGCCGGTGGTGACGCTGCTGGCCCTCTGGCTGGCCGGTCTGATGGGCGGCTCGGTGGTGATCGAGGTGATCTTCGCCATCCCCGGCATGGGCCGGCTGATGTACGAGGCGGTGGTCGACAAGGACCTGCCGATGCTCCAGGCCGGCCTCGTCTGCATTGTCGGGCTCGCGGTGCTGATCAATACCGCGACCGACACGCTGGCACTCGCCATCAACCCGGTGCTGCGAGGCGCGCGTGGCGGGCGCTGAGGCCGCTACCACCCGTCGCCCGCCGCCTGGCGTCTGGGTGTCGGGCGCGGTTACCGGCGTGATCGTGCTGGCCCTGCTGTTCGCGCCGCTGATCGCCCCGCATGACCCCGCACGGCAGGACCTGCTGCACCGCTTCGCCGGCCCCTCCGTGCTGCACTGGCTCGGCACCGACCATCTCGGCCGCGATGAATGGAGCCGGCTGCTCCTCGGCGGCCGTTTCGCGGTATCGATTGCCGCGCTGAGCCTGGTTCTCTCGCTGGGCATCGGTGTCCTGGTTGGCGTCCTCGCGGCCCGCGCCGGAGGCTGGCTGGACGAGGCGATCATGCGGCTGGTCGACCTGCTGATCTCGTTTCCCGACGTTGTGGTGGCCCTATTCATGGTGGCCCTGATGGGCACCGGCCAGGCCACGTTGGTGGTGGCGCTGACGGTGGTGTCCTGGACCCCGTTCGCCCGCATGATGCGCGGCCTCGCGCGGGACATCTATCATCGCGACTACGTGCGGGCTGCGGAGATCCTTGGCTGTTCCCGCTGGTTCATCATCTTGCGGCACGTGATCCCCAACGCCATCCGGCCGGTATTCGCGATGGCGCTGCTGCGGTTCGGGCACAAGCTGATCGTCGTCGGCGGCCTGTCATTCCTCGGCCTCGGGGTGCAGCCACCGATGTCGGATTGGGGCTCGATGCTGGCGGAATCGCGCCGCTACATGGAGCGGGAGCCGATGCTGGTACTTGCCCCCGGCCTCGCGATTTTCATCACCGCGCTCGCGGTGACGCTGCTCGGCCAGGGGCTCGATACCATGCGGGACCGGCGATGACGGCGCTGCTCGACATCGCCGGCCTCGAGGTCCGCTTCGGCCTCGGGGCGCCAGTCCTCAAAGGCCTCGACCTGACCGTCCACGCCGGCGAAACCGTGGCCCTGGTCGGCGAATCCGGCAGCGGCAAGACCATGACCGCGCTGGCCGCCATGCGGCTGCTGCCGCGCGGCGCGAGCGTGACGGCGGGTGCGGTCCGGTTCCGCGGCGAGGATGTGCTGGCGATGCCCGCCCGGCGGCTTAACCGGTTTCGTGGCGGCGAGGCGGCGATGATATTCCAGCAGCCGCTGGCCATGCTGGACCCGACGGCGACCGTCGGCAGCCAGGTGGCCGAAGCCGTCGAACTCCACACCGGGCTCTCCGACGCGGCGGCGCAGGCGCGGGTGCTCAGCCTGCTGCGCGAGGTCGGCATCCCCGCCCCCGAACAACGGGCCCGGGCCTACGCCCACCAGCTCTCCGGCGGCATGGCCCAGCGCGTGATGATCGCCGCCGCGCTGGCCGGCGACCCCAAGCTCCTGATCGCCGACGAGCCGACCACGGCGCTCGATGTCACCGTGCAGTTGCAGATCCTGCACCTCCTCGCCCGCGAACGGCGCCATCGCGGCCTCGGCATCCTGCTCATCACGCATGACCTCGGCGTCGTCGCCGCGCTCGCCGACCGCGCCATCGTCCTTTACGCTGGCGAGGTCGTCGAGGAAGGCGCCACCGCGGAGCTGCTGCACCGCCCGCGCCACCCCTATACCCGCGCCCTGGTGCGGGCCTCGCTGTTGCGCGATGAGGCCGACGGGCGGCTGTTCGCTCTCGCCGGCGGGAACCATCCCGTTACCGGCGGCTGCCACTTCCTGCCGCGCTGTCCGACCGCGGAGGATCAGGGCCTGCACGCCCATTGTGCGCGCCACGCCCCACGGCTCGACGTCACCGCCGATGGCCACCGTGTCCGCTGCTGCGCGCCGGGAGTCGAGGTGCTGCCGGAGATGTCGGTGGCGCCGCCGCGCCGCCGCACGCCTGCCGCGGCGGAGCCGGCGCTCACGATACGCGGCCTGGCGAAACACTACGCGATCGACGCCCGGCGCGTCGTCCGCTCGGTCGATGGCGTGGATCTCGATGTCGCCGAAGGGGAGGTGGTGGGTCTGGTCGGCGAGTCGGGCTGCGGCAAAAGCACGCTGGCGCGGCTGCTGCTGCGCATCACGGCGCCGACCGGCGGGCATATCGTGGCGCTCGGCCAGGACCACGGCGCCATGGATCGCGCGGCCCTGCGCGACTACCGCCGGGACGTTCAGCTCGTCTTCCAGGACCCCTTCGCCGCGCTCGATCCCCGCATGCGCCTCGGCGACAGTCTGCGCGCGCCGCTCGACCAGAACGGCATCGGCACCCCGGCGGAGCGGGAGGAACTGGTGCGCGCCATGCTGCGCGAGGTCGGCCTGTCCGATGAGCTGCTCGGCCGGCGGCCCGGCGAATGTTCGGGCGGCCAGTTGCAGCGCGCGGTGATCGCCCGCGCCCTGCTGCTCGGACCGCGGATTCTCGTCTGCGACGAACCGACCTCCGCGCTCGACGCCTCGATCCGCGCCCAGATCCTCAACCTGCTCGAAGACCTCCGCCGCACCCGCGGGCTGACGATGCTCATGATCTCGCATGATCTTCGGGTGATGCGCCGGCTCGCGGATCGCATCGCGGTGATGTATCTCGGCGAAATCGTGGAAGTCGCCGAGACCGAGGCACTGTTCCAGGCTCCGGCACACCCCTACACGCGCGCCCTGCTCGCCGCCGCGCTACTGGGCGAAACCGCGCTCGATGAGGACCACTTCGCGGTGCGCGGCGAACCGCCCAGCCCGCTCGCCCCCCCGCCCGGCTGCCGCTTTGCGCCGCGCTGCCCGGCGGCCTCGGTGCAGTGCACCCGCAGCCATCCACCGCTTGAGCCGCGGGCGTCGGGTGGCGAGGTGCGCTGTTGGCATCCGCTGGGGATCAGCGCTTCGGCCCGGCGCTGACTTGAGCAAAAGGGAAAGGAAGCGCTCCTTTTTTGAAAAAAAGGAGCAAAAAACTTTTAATACTTTGTGTCCTACCGTCCCAAACCATCCCGCCTACGAACGCCAACGGTATGGAACGGAGATAAAAGTTTTTTTGGTTCTTTTTGTTCACAAAAAGAACGTGCTTCCTT
>CAIWAJ010000342.1:0-1915 GCA_903910565.1 uncultured Rhodospirillales bacterium | reverse complement strand
CGACGCCGGGGCGCGCGCGCTGCTGAAGCGGCACATGGAGCAGGTGGCGGAGATCGACGTGGGGGATGACGCGGTGCTCAGGGATTTCGACACGGTGGAGAGCCTCGCCACCCTGCCCGCCCGCATGCGGCCCGAACTCGGGTGAGCACCTGGCGGCCGATGCTGGCCGAAGACCTGCCGGGCGTGGATGCCGTCGCCGCCATCGTGCACCCCGGCTTCCCCGAGGACGGGGAGGTGCTGGCCGAGCGCCTCGCGCTCCATCCCGCCGGCTGTTTCGCGCTCGATGGCGAGGCGGGGATCGCCGGCTACCTCATCAGCCACCCCTGGCACGACAATGCGGCACCCAAGCTCAACAGCCGCCTCGGCGCCATTCCCGCCGATGCCGAGACCTACTACATCCACGACCTCGCCTTGCATCCGGCCGCCCAGGGAACCGGCGCAGCCGGCGCCATCATCCGCCGGCTGATGGCCGAAACCGCTGCCTTCCCGCGCCACGCTTTGGTGGCGGTGAACGGCTCCGCCCCCTTCTGGTCCCGCTTCGGCTTCAGCCCCGCCGAGGGGCCGGACCTCGCGAGCTACGGCGGCGCGGCGATCTACATGGTGCGTGCCGGCGTGTAACGCATCGCCGGTTGAAGGGTTGTGCCTCCCACACCAGGAGAAACCCCGATGACCATCGCCAGCGATATCGCCTTCACGCCCTCCGTCAAGGCGGTCCAGGCGGCCAAGGGCTCGCGCGCCCTGTTCGCCGCCATGGAGGCCAGCGGCGGCTGGAGTGCGACGATCACGCCCGAGCTCACCGCCTTCATCGCCACCCAGCGCAGCTTCCTGCTCGCCACCGCCAGCGCCGAGGGGCAGCCCTATATCCAACACCGCGGCGGGCCGGCGGGCTTCCTCCGACCGCTCGACGCCCACCGCCTGGCCTTCGCCGATTTTGCCGGCAACCGGCAATACATCACCCTCGGGAACCTCGCCGAGAACCCGCGCGCCCACATCCTCCTGATCGACTACATGCACCGCCGGCGCATCAAGCTCTGGGGCACGGCGACTGTGGTGGAGGATGACCCTGATCTGCTGGTCAGCCTCACTCCAGCGGGCTATCGGGCGCGGCCGCAGCGGGTGATTGTCTTCAACCTCGCGACGTGGGACGCAAATTGCCCGCAACACATCCCCCAGCGCTTCGAGGCGGAGGACGTCGCCGCTGCGCTCGAGTCACGTGACGCGCGGATCGCCGAACTCGAGGCCGAACTGGCCCGGCTGCGCGGAGGGTAGCGCGCCCCCGGGCCTTCTACCGCCTCGCGCGATGCGCTACAGGCTGGGCTTCGGAGGACTGCATGGATTTCGAACTCAGCGACGACCAACGCGCGTTTCAGGAGACCGCCCGCAGCTTCGCGCGCGAAAAGATCCTGCCGCATGCCGGGGCCTGGGACGAGGCACGGCATTTCCCCGCCGCCGAACTGCGTGAGGCCGCCGCCCTCGGTTTCGCGTCGATCTATATCCCGGAGGAACATGGCGGGACTGGGCTCGGGCGGCTCGATGCGGCGATCATATTCGAGGAGCTGGCCTATGCCTGCCCCTCTACCGCGGCCTTTCTGACCATCCACAACATGGTCGCAGGCATGGTCTCGCGCTTCGCCAACGACGAGCAGCGGGCGCGCTTCCTGCCCAAGATCATCTCGGCCGAGCATTTCGTCTCCTACTGCCTCACCGAGCCTGGCTCCGGCTCCGACGCGGCGGCGCTGAAGACACGCGCCGAGACGCTGGACGACGGCACCTACCGCATCAACGGCTCGAAAGCCTTCATCAGCGGCGGCGGGATTTCCGATCTCTACGTCACCATGCTGCGCACCGGGGATGACAGCGCCAAGGGCATTTCCTGCGTGGTGGTGGAGAAGGATACGCCGGGCCTCTCCTTCGG
>CAIWAJ010000341.1:0-1628 GCA_903910565.1 uncultured Rhodospirillales bacterium | reverse complement strand
CCTCGGCGGCGTTTGCGATGGAGTTGCCCTGGGACAAGCTCGATGTCGTCACCTGGTCCTGGCAGAAGGCGCTGGGCGGTGAGGCGGCGCATGGCATGCTGGCGCTGTCGCCGCGCGCCGTTGAACGCCTGCTGGCATACAAGCCGGCGTGGCCGCTGCCGAAGATATTCCGCCTCACCTCCGGCGGCAAGCTGATCGAGGGCATCTTCAAGGGCGAGACCATCAACACCCCCTAGATGCTCTGCGCCGAGGATGCGGTGGACGGGCTGCGCTGGGCCGAGAGCGTCGGCGGCCTCAAGGGAATGATCGCGCGCTCCGAGGCCTCGCTCGCCGCGGTCTCCGCCTGGGTTGCCGCCAGCGATTGGGCGGGCTTTCTGGCCGAGGTGCCGGCGCAGCGCTCCTGCACCTCGATCTGCCTGAATTTCACCACGCTCGCGGCCGAGCTTCAGGCGGATGTCGCCAAGAAAATGGCGGCGCTGCTTGAGAAGCAGGGCGTCGCCTTCGATATCGGCGGCTACCGCGACGCGCCACCGGGCCTGCGCATCTGGGCCGGCGCCACCGTGGAACCCGCGGATGTCGCCGCACTGCTTCCCTGGCTCGACTGGGCTTATGCAACCGTGACGGCGGAGGGCTGATCCATGGTCAAGGTACTGATTTCCGACAAGCTTTCTCCCGCCGCCGTCGAGATTTTCCGCAATCGCGGCATCGAGGTGGACGTCAAGACCGGGCTCTCGCCCGCTGATCTGCGCGCCATCATCGCGGAGTATGACGGGCTCGCGGTGCGCTCCTCCACCAAGGTGACGCGCGAGTTGCTCGAGGTCGCCGAGAACCTCAAGGTGGTCGGCCGCGCCGGTATCGGCGTCGACAATGTGGACGTGAAATCCGCCACCGCCCGTGGCGTGGTGGTGATGAACACGCCCTACGGCAACGCCATCACCACCGCCGAGCACGCCATCGCCATGATGTTCGCCCTTGCCCGGCAGATCCCGGAGGCCTCGGCCTCCACCAAGGCCGGCAAGTGGGAGAAGAACCGCTTCATGGGCGTCGAGCTCACCGGCAAGACGCTGGGGCTGATCGGCTGCGGCAATATCGGCTCCATCGTCGCCGATCGCGCCCAGGGCTTGAAGATGCGGGTGATCGCGTTCGATCCGTATCTCACGGAGAAGCGGGCGCTCGATCTCGGGGTGGAGAAGGTGGAGCTCGATGACCTCATCGCGCGCGCCGACCTCATCACGCTGCACACGCCGCTGACCGACTCCACCCGCAACATCCTCTCCCGTGAGGCGCTGGCGCGCACCAAGAAGGGCGTGCGCATCATCAACTGCGCCCGTGGCGGCTTGGTGGACGAGGCGGCGCTGGCGGATGCGCTGAAATCCGGCCACGTCGCCGGCGCCGCGCTCGATGTGTTCGAGACCGAGCCCGCCACCGACAGCCCGCTGTTCGGGCTCGATAACGTGGTCTGCACCCCGCATCTGGGCGCGGCCACCGCCGAGGCGCAGGAGAATGTGGCGTTGCAGGTGGCCGAGCAGATGAGCGACTTCCTACTCACCGGCGCGGTCTCCAACGCCATCAACATGCCCTCGGTCACCGCCGAGGAGGCGCCGCGGCTGCGGCCCTATATGGAGCTG
>CAIWAJ010000340.1:0-8466 GCA_903910565.1 uncultured Rhodospirillales bacterium | reverse complement strand
CCACCTCGTCCACCGTGCCGAACCGCCCGATCGGGATTTTCGACAGCATGAAATCGATATGCTGCTGCGACATCTGCTCGAAGATCGGCGTGCGCACGGCGGCCGGCGTCACGCAGTTCACCCGCACGCCGCTTTTCGCCAACTCCTTGCCAAGCGACTTGGTCAGCCCGATCACCGCGGCCTTGGAGGTCGAATAGGCCGAGGCGTTGGGGTTGCCCTCCTTGCCCGCCACCGACGCGATATTGACGATGCGGCCATAATCATTGGCCAGCATATGCGGCACCACCGCGCGGTCGGAATAGAACACCCCGTTGATGTTCACATCCATCACCCGCTTCCAGTCATCCACCGGGTAATCCCACGTCGTCGCATTCGGCCCGGTAATGCCGGCCGAGGCCACCAGCACATCGAGCCGCCCGAGCGCCGCCACCGTGCTGTCGGCCGCCGCCTGCACCGCGGCCGCATCGGTGAGATCGAGCGCCACCGTATGCACCTGGCTGCCCACCCGCGCCGACATCTCCGCCAGCGCCGCCGCGTTCACGTCCCATACCGCGAGCCGCGCCCCCTCGGCCACCAGCCGGCTTGCCACCGCGAACCCGATCCCCGACACGCCCCCGGTCACCACCGCGACCTGGCCGGCGAAACGCTGCGACTGCGTCATTGCTTATCCTCCCATGGACTGGAACCAGCCTTAGCGCGGCCCGCCCCGCCGGGGAAGATGCCGCCTGGCGCCACACCGCCGATGCGAGGATCGCCAGCCAAACCAGTTCAGGTAATTCCGGCATCGCGCGGGGCTCCGGAAGAGGGGGAAGGAAGCGCTCCTTTTTTGAAAAAAAGGAGCAAAAAACTTTTATCCGTCTGGACTGTGCCGCATCGGTCCGTCGCGCGTATGCCACAACGCGGGGCACCCGCCGGGGAGAAAAAAAGCGCGCAGAGCGTAAAAACGCAATTGACAATCATAGTGACATCGACGATAATGAAAATACCTCAAACAGGAGCCCGTCCCGTGTCATCCGCCGCATCAGCCCCGACCCACCCTGCCGGCCTCCGTGCCGCGCTGGTGGTCGTGCGCCTGCTGCTGGCCCTGTTCGAGGTCCTCTTCGCCGAGTCCGCCGATCTGCCGGAAAATCACCCCGATCGCCGCCTCCTCGCCCGTGCCCGCGCCGAAATGCAGCGCGCCGAAGCCCGGATTCTCGCCGATCTCGCGAAAACCCCCACACCCCTTGCCGCCCCCGCCCGCCCAACGCCCCCCATGCGCGCGCCGCAGGCACTCCCCCCGCAACCACCGCGCATCCCCAGCGCCATCCAGCCGACGGCCCGCGCGCCCCCCAATCGCGAATTTTCCGGCCTGAACCCCCTCGCACCCGCGAGCGCTTTCGCGCGCCCATTTTCCGGCAGCCCCCCTAAAGTGCCAAAAAGTTTTTTTGGTTCTTTTTGTTCACAAAAAGAACACCCTTCCTTCAAACCCATCCCTATGAAACCATAGACTCTCCCCCCGCCAAGAGGCCCGAAATGAACTGGTCCAGCGCCGCCGAAGTCGCCCGCGAGATTGCCGCCGGATGGACCCGGAAGTCAGGCCCCGGCGGCGCCATCATCCTGTTCGACCGCGATGACCTCCGCGCCGAGGCATGCGGCGGCCTGGCCAGCATCGAGCTTGGCCTGCCCTTCGGCGCCACCACCGCGGTGCGCTACGCCTCCATCTCCAAGCACTTCCTGTGCTCCCTGCTGCTGACCGGCGGCCCGATCGGCGTCGCGGACACGCTGGGCGACCATCTCGCTTTGCCATCGGCGCTGGTCGGCATCCAAGTCGGCCGCGCCCTCGACATGACGTCCGGCTTGCCGGACACCATGGAGATGCTGTGGCAGCTCGGCGTGTCGCCGACCACCTCGCTCAGCCGCGACCAGTTGCTCGGTTTCGCCTCCACCTTCGATGCCACCAATTTCGTCCCGGGCACCGAGATATCCTACTCCAACACCGGCTACCGCCTGATCCAGGCGGCGCTGGAGGACCGCGGGATCGACTACCGGGCCGCCTTGCATGGCCGGTTTTTCCGCCCCCTCGGCCTCGGCATCACCCTGCCGGAGGACGAGACGGACCCGGTGCCCAACCTCGCCGGCGGCTATTGGAAAAGCCCGCGCGGCTGGCTGCGCGGCCGCTACGGCCTGCACATCTCCGCCTCCGGCGGCCTCGCCGGCAGCGCGATGGATCTCATGGCCTGGTGCCAGGCCCTGCTGAGCGGCTCAGGCCCGGCGGAGGGCCTGCTCGCCCGGCTCGGCGCCAACCGGGCGCTGACCGATGGCACCGTCACCGGCTACGGCCTCGGCCTCGCCCGCTCCCCGGTGCCCGGCATGATCGCCATCGGCCATGGCGGTTCCTTGCCTGGTTTCAAGAACCACTTCCTCCTCGCCCCCGCGCTGGGCGCCGGCGTGGTGGTGCTCTCCAACCGCGAGGACACCGACGCCCACGCCATCGCCATGCGCGTCATGGCCGCCCTCGGCGGCGCCACCCTGCCCGAACCCGCCGCCGGCGCTTTGCCGTCCGGCCGCTTCATCGCCGATGAGGGACCGTTCTGGATGGAGCAGGCGGCGGGCGTGGTCACCACTCTCGGCGCCGCGGAGACCGTCTACCCCGCGGAGGCCGGCGTGCAGGGCCACTCCGTCCACCTGCCGGTGGCGCTCCACACCATCCCCGGCGGCATCGCCGGCAAAATCGGCCACGCCTCCCGCATTTTCCGCCCCGTCGAACCCTGCCTCACCGCCAACCCCGCCTGGGCCGGCGCGTGGGAACACGCCGCCTACGCCTCCCGCTTCGCCATCACGGTGGAAGATGGCCAGGGCTGCCTCACCACCGGCACCGGCCCGCAGCGCGAGACCATCGACCTGCTCCCCCTCTCCCCCAGCCTCGCCCTGGCCGAGCGCGGCGGCGGCGGCCCATGGCGGCAGCGTCTGTGCCTGGAGTTCGAAAAGAACAGCGTGCGGCTGGTGACCAATCGGGCGAGGGTGTTGAGGTACGAAAGGACGTAAGCGCTTCTTTTTTTGAAAAAAAGAAGCAAAAAAACTTCACTCGTTATCCATCATGAGGAGGCGGCGAAGCCAAACGGATAAAAGTTTTTTGGTTCTTTTTTTCAAAAAAGAACCGCTTACTTCCCTTTAGCCCCGGCAATATTTGGCAACAACGCCGTCAACAACCCGATCGCCGGCAGGAAGGAGGCGAGCTGGTAGACGTAGGAGATGCTGGTCCGGTCCGCGATCCACCCCATCCCCGCCGCCCCCAGGCCGCCGAGCCCGAAGGCGAAGCCGAAGAAGATGCCGGCGATCATGCCCACCCGCCCCGGCACGAGTTCCTGCGCGTAGACCATGATGGCCGGAAACGCCGAGGCCATCAGCCCGCCGATGATCACCAGCAGCACGTCGGTGAACAACAAATTGGCGTAGGGCAGCATGATGGTGAAGGGCAGCACGCCGAGGATGGAGATCCACATCGTCGTCTTCCGCCCGATCCGGTCGGTCATCGGCCCGCCCAGCAGCGTGCCGGCCGCCACCGCCGCGCTGAAGATGAACAGATGGAAGGTCGCGTCGGGGGCCGAGAGCTTGAACACGTCGATCAGATAGAAGGAGAGGTAGGAGCCGATCGAGGCGGTATAGACGTTCTTGGAGAAGGTCAGCGCGGCGAGGATGAAAATGGAGAAAATCACCTTCTTCCGCGTCAGCACCGCGCCCCCGGCCACGGTGGCCCGCGCCTTGAGCGGGGTGTTGGGCCGGTTGTCGCGGTACCAGAACCCGACCCGCGCCAGGATGATCATCGCCACCAAGGCGGCCACCGCCACCCAGGCCACCGAGGACTGGCCGGTGCGCAGGATGAAATAGGTCGCGATCAACGGCCCGATCGCCCCGCCCGCATTGCCGCCGACCTGGAACACCGACTGCGCCAGCCCATACCGCCCGCCCGACGCCACCCGCGCCACCCGGGAGGATTCGGGATGAAAAATCGCCGAGCCGATGCCCACCAGCCCCGCGGCGATCAGCACCACCCAGTAGTCATGCGCCACCGAAAGCAGGAGGAGCCCCACCAACGTCGAGCCCATGCCGATCGAGATCGAAAACGGCATCGGCTTCTTGTCCGTCACCATCCCCACCGCCGGTTGCAGCAAGGCCGCGGTGAGCTGGAAGCACAGCGCGATGATGCCGATCTGCGAATAGTCGAGGTGGAAGTTGGTTTTGAACATCGGATACAGCGCCGAGATCATCGACTGCATCATGTCGTTGAGCAGATGGCAGAAACTCAACGCGATCAGCACCGGGAACATCGTCACCGCCGGCGGCGGACGCAGCAAAACGGTGTCGTCGGTATCGGCTACGGCTTTCTGCATCGCTGTGTTCCCTGCAACCGTTCCAGTATGCCAATCGCCACGAAAGCCGCCAGTTTCCAGGCGTGCGCTGAACGCAGATCAGGGTCCGGCGAGATCGACCGATGGGGCGGGAGACAGCGGGACATCCCCGGTCAGCCCCGGCCAGCTCCGCGTCCGGTGCCGCTCCTGCGCCCCGGTGAGCGCGGTCGGCCCATCCGCCATGCCCCGCCGCCGCGGGAGCGGCTGGGCCACCGGGCTCTCCCAGCAATCCACCACCCCGAGACTGCGGGTGCAGAATACCGGCTCCGCCGGCGGAGGTTCCGCCTCCCGACACCAGGTCTTGCCCTGCTCGACCCGCACCATCGAGCAGTCCCGCCCGGACATGCCGGAGAACACCATGTCCGGCACGGTCCGCCCGAACACCGGCACGGTGGCCACATTGGCCGCCATCGTCACCACATTGCCCGGCGAGCCGCAGCCCGCCAGCACCGCCATCAGGCTCACACAAGGCCACCGCTTGATCATGATCCATGCTATGACGCGAAGATGAACAGCGTGTTGCCGCGCCCCCGCGTTTGCTCCGAGGGGACGCGGCCGCTATGTTCCGCCGCCCGGCCGCCGCCGGGAGACCAGAGGATGCGACGTGTCTGACATTTTCGCCGAAGTCGATGAAGACCTGCGCGCCGACCGCGCGCAGAAGATGCTCAAGAAATACGGCGGCGTGCTCGCAGGCGCGGCGCTCGTGGTGGTCCTCTGCGTCGGCGCCTGGCAGGCTTGGCGGGCCTACGAAGCCAAGGAAACCGCCCGCGTCGCCGGCATCTTCCTCGATGCCACCCGCGCCGCCGCCAGCAAGGCCCCGGCCGATCGCGACCTCGCTCTGGCCGAACTCGCCAAGGTCGCCGGCGAGGGGAGCGCCAGCTACCGCAGCCTCGCCCGCCTGCGCGAGGCCGGGCTGCGATTCGATGCCGGCGCGCGCGATGCCGCGCTGGCCCTGTTCGACAAGGTCGCCGCCGATAGCGGAGCCGACTCCCTGATCCGCGATTTCGCCGCCCTGCAATGGGTCTGGCACCAGATCGACACCGGCGCCCCCGCCGCCCTGCGCGCCCGCCTCGCCCCGCTCACCGCGCCGGACAACGCCTGGCGCCCCCTCGCCGAGGAGGCCCAGGCCCTGCTCGATATCCGCGAGGGCCACAAGGACGCCGCCCGCGACACCCTCAAGCGCCTCTCGCAGGACCAGGCGGCGCCCGATGGCGTGCGCGGACGCGCGAGCGGCCTGCTCGAGCGGCTGGGCAGCTAGAATCTCAAGACGTGGAACCATGATGCCATACCGTAAAGCCCTCCGCGCCGCCCTGCTGCTGCCTTTGCTGGGCGGCTGCAGCCTGTGGGACAACTGGTTCGGCAACGAGAAGGCGCCGCTGCCCGGCACCCGCGTCGCCGTGCTCACCGCCAGCGCCGAAGTGCAGGTCGCCAAGCCCGGCGCCCTGAAAATCGCCCTCCCGGCCCCCGCCGCGGTGGCCGACTGGCCCCAGGCCGGCGGGACGACCGCCCACGTGATGGAGCATCCCGCCCTGCGCGACGCGGTCGCCCAGGCCTGGTCGAGCTCGATCGGCACCGGTGGCGGCTACCGCCGCAAGGTCACCGCGCAGCCCGTCATCGCCGGCGGGCGCGTCTTCGCCATGGACAGCGACGCCGTGGTCACCGCCTTCGACGCGAAAACCGGCGCCCAGGCCTGGAAGACCGTCACCCAGGCCGACGATGACCGCAGCACCAATCTCGGCGGCGGCGCCGCCTTCGCCGATGGCCTGCTCTACGTCGTCACCGGCCGCGCCGACGCGCTCGCGCTCGATCCCGCCACCGGCGCGGTGAAGTGGCGCGTGAAACTGCCCTCGCCCGCGCGGGGGAACCCGACCGTCGCGTCCGATCGCGTCTTCGTGCCGCTGCTCGACAATGAGCTGGTGGCGCTGTCGGCCAAGGATGGCAAGAACCTGTGGTCCTACCAGGGCCGCAGCGCCGACCCGATGGTGCTCGGCCTGCCCGCCCCCGCCTTCGGCGACGGCCTGCTCCTGGCAGGCTTCGGCGCCGGCGAGCTGGTGGCGCTCAACCCGGTCAGCGGCGCGGTGATCTGGGTGGACAGCTTCGCCGCCGCCCGCGGCCGCAACAGCCTGGCCGACGTCTCCACCATCATCGGCCGCACCGCCATCAAATCCGGCCGCGCCTTCGCCGTCAGCATGGGCCAGCAGCTCGCCTCGGTCGACCTGCGCAGCGGGCGGCGGCTGTGGGAGCGCAATGTCGCCTCCGGCGAGTCGCCCTGGGTCGCCGGGGATTGGCTGTTCCTCGCCACCACCGGCAACCAGGTCGTCGCCTTCTCCCTGCTCGACGGCCAGGCCGCCTGGGTGACCCAGCTCGACACGTTCGAGAATCCGGAGAAGAAGAAGGAACCGATCCGCTGGTTCGGCCCGGTGCTGGCCGGGGACCGGCTGATCCTCGCCGGCAGCAACGGCTTGGCGCTCAGCCTCTCGCCCTATACCGGGCAAGTTCTCGGCAGCCAGAAACTCGCCGGCCCCGCCTCCGTCACCCCGATCATCGCCGACGGCACGCTCTACATCGTCACCGACGACGGCTCCCTCGCGGCATACCGGTAGCGTGGCCATCACCCCCACCGTCGTCATCGCCGGCCGGCCCAATGTCGGCAAATCCACCCTGTTCAACCGCCTCGCCGGGGGGCGCCGGGCGCTGGTGGCCGATACGCCGGGCGTGACGCGCGACCGCAAGGAGGCGATCGCCCAGCTGCGCGGCCGGCAGGTTCGCCTGATCGACACCGCCGGGTTGGAGGAATCCGCCCCGGAAACCCTGTTCGGCCGCATGCGCGCCTCCTCCGAGGCCGCCGTGCACCTCGCCGATCTCGTGCTGTTCGTGGTCGATGCCCGCGCCGGGATCACCCCGGCCGACGCGCATTTCGCGGCCTGGCTGCGCCGGCAGGGCCGCCCGGTGATGCTGGTGGTCAACAAGGCCGAGGGGCGCCAGGGCTCCAACGCCGCGCTCGAGGCCTATTCGCTCGGGCTCGGCGAGCCGATCGCGATTTCCGCCGAGCATGGCGAGGGCCTCGCCGACCTCATGGGCGAAATCGCCGACGCGCTGCCGGAGGAGCCGGAAGAGGAAGAGGAAGGCCCGCTGGTCGAGCGGCCGCTCAAGCTCGCCATCGTCGGCCGCCCCAATGCCGGCAAATCCACTTTGCTCAACCGCCTGCTCGGCGAGGACCGCATGATCACCGGGCCGGAGCCGGGCCTGACGCGCGATTCCATCGCCGTCGAGATCACCGACACCGACGGCACCCGCATCGAGCTGGTCGACACCGCCGGGCTGCGCAAGCGGGCGCGGATCGAGCTGGAGCTGGAGAAAATGTCGGTCAGCGCCTCCATCGAGGCGCTCAAAATGGCCGAGGTGGTGGTGCTCACCGTCGATGCCGAGCGCGGTATCGAGGACCAGGACCTCCAGCTCGCCCGCCTCGTCGAACGCGAGGGCCGCGCCTGCGTGATCGCGCTCAACAAATGGGACGCCGCCGCCGATCGCGACAAGACCCGCCGCGCGGTGAAGGATCGGCTGGAGACCAGCCTCGCCCAGATGAAGGGCATCGAGGTGGTGACCCTCTCGGCCCTCACCGGCCAGGGGGTTGAAAAACTCCTCCCCGCCGTGCGCCGGGCGCATGCGGTGTGGAACATGCGGGTATCCACCGGGGCGCTCAATCGCTGGTTCGAGAACGCCCTCTCGCGCCACCAGCCGCCGCTGGTGGAGGGCAAGCGCCTCAAGCTGCGCTACGTCACCCAGGCCAAGGCGCGGCCGCCGACCTTCATCATCTTCGGCACCCGGGTGGAAATGACGCCGGAGGACTACCAGCGCTATCTGGTGAATTCGCTGCGCGAGGAGTTCTCGCTGCCGGGTACGCCGGTGCGGTTGCAGTTCCGGGGCTCGAAAAACCCTTATGCGGATCAGGATTAAGTAAGCAAGCGCTTCTTTTTTGAAAAAAAGAAGCAAAAAACTTTTATTCCGTTTATGCGGAGCGTGGGGCGCCATCGAGCGCCCCACCCGGATAAAAGTCTTGGCTCTATTCTCGTATTCT
>CAIWAJ010000339.1:0-2441 GCA_903910565.1 uncultured Rhodospirillales bacterium | reverse complement strand
GGGGCGCGATGTCGGCGCGCCGCTGGCGATCGCGACGACCGAGGCGGCGGTGGGGGTGATCGAGGTGGTCAACGAGAACATGGCCCGCGCCGCCCGCGAGCACGCGATCGATGCCGGGCGGAGCCTGGCCGGGCGCACCATGATCGTCATTGGCGGCGCGGCGGCGCTGCATGCGGCCGATTTGGTGGCCCGGCTCGGCATGGTCGCGGCGATCGTGCCGAGCGTTGCCTCGGTGGGTTCGGCGGTGGGGTTCCTGCGGGCGCCGATCGCCTTCGAGAAGACCTGGTCGCATCACCAGTTGCTGTCCCGCTTCGATGCGGCGCGCGCCGGCGAGACGCTGGCGCGGTTGGTCGCGGACGCCACCGACAGCCTCGCGGCGGCGGGGGAGGTGGGGACGCCGGCGCAAAGGGTGACGGCGCAGATGCGCTATCGCGGCCAGGGCGGGGAGTTCACCGTGCCGGTCGCGCCCGACGGGCTGGAGGCCGGCGCGCTGCGGGCGGCGTTCGAGGCGGTGTATCGGGGGCTGTTCCGCCGGGTACTGGAGGGGGATGTGGAATTGCTCGGCTTTACCGTGCGGCTGGAACATGCGTCGCCTCCGGGCATCGCCGCCGCCGTGAGTGCGGCGCCGCGGCCGGCTGCGGCGTGGTCCTTCGTGGATCAGCGCAGCGGCGCCAGGGTGGCGGCGACGCGGTGCGATCGTGCCGGGCTCTCGGCGGGCGAGGTGGTTGCCGGGCCGGCATTGATCGTCGATGCCGGGACGACCATCGTGGTGCCGGTCGGCTTCTCCGCGACCGCGCTGCCGGGCGGGCATATCCGGCTGGAGGCCGTCCCATGACCGCGCCGCTGGCGCCGCTGCGGCGGCAGATCATCTGGAGCCGGCTGATTGCGGTGGTGGAGGAGCAGGCGCGCACGCTGATGCGCACCGCCTTCAGCCCGACCGTGCGCGAGGCTGGGGATCTTTCGGCCGGGGTGTTCGATCTGCGCGGGCGGATGGTGGCGCAGGCGGTGACCGGCACGCCTGGGCATGTGAACTCGCTGGCGGCCGCGGCCAAGCATTTCCTTGCCGCCCGGCCGCCCGTAACGCTGTCGCCGGGTGATCACCTCATCACCAATGATCCCTGGATGGCCTCGGGCCATTTGCACGATATCACCGTGTTTTCCCCGGTATTCCGCGACGGCCGGCCGGTGGCGTTCTTCGGTTGCACCTGCCACCAGGTGGATATCGGTGGGCTCGGCATGGGGCCGGATGCGCGCTCGATCTTCGAAGAGGGGCTCTATCTGCCCATCCTGCCGATCATGCGGGCGGGGGTGCTGAATGAGGACGTGATCGCCATCATCCGCGGCAATGTGCGGGTGCCGGACGCGGTGATCGGCGATATCATGGCCTATATCACCGCCAATGAGGCGAGCGGGCGGCTGCTCAATGGGCTGCTCGACGAGTTCGGCCTCGCCGACATCGAGGCTTTGGCGGACGACATCATCGCCACCTCCGAGCGTGGCATGCGGGCGGCCATCGCGGCGCTGCCGGATGGGGTTTGGCACAACCGGATGACACTCGACGGGTATGAGTGCGAGGTTGAGCTCAAGGTCGCGCTGACCATCGCGGGCGATGCGGTGACCATCGATTTCGCCGGCAGTGCGGCCCCCAGCCGCCACGGTATCAACCTGGTGATGAACTACACCGACGCCTATGCCAGCTATGGCGTGCGCGCGGCGATCGCGCCGGAAATCCCCAACAATGAGGGCTCGCTGGCGCCGATCACGGTGAAGGCGCCGCCGGGCAGCATCCTCAACGTCGCCCGCCCGGCGCCGGTCTGCGCGCGGCATATCATCGGGCAATTCCTGCCCGAGCTGGTGCTGGGCTGCCTTGCCGAGGTGATGCCGGATCTCATCCCGGCCGAGGGGGCGGCCTGCAACTGGGGCATCCAGCTGCGTGGCAATGCGGAGGGGCGGCCGTTCGAGATCCTGTTTTTCAACGCCGGAGGCTCCGGCGCGCGGCCGTCGCGGGATGGGCTGTCGGCAACGGCGTTTCCCTCGGGCATTCGCTCCATCCCCGTGGAGATTTGCGAGACGGTGGCGCCCATTGTGATCCATCGCAAGGAGTTGCGGCCGGGTTCGGGCGGGGAGGGGCAATACCGCGGCGGACTGGGCCAGGTGGTCGAGGTTTCGACCATCGATGGCTCGGCGTTTCAGCTTTTTGCGGTGTTCGACCGCGTGGCCAACCCTGCCCGGGGTAGGGCCGGCGGGGGGGATGGGGCGGCGGGGCGGCTGGCGACGCGCAATGGCGCGCCGCTGCGGCCGAAGGGGTTGCAGGATATCGCGGCGGGGGATGGGATTCGGCTGGAGTTGCCGGGGGGTGGGGGGTTTGGGAAGGTTTAGGGAAGGAAAGATCGGAAGAGCACACGTCTGAACTCCAGTCACATTACTCGATCTCGTATTCC
>CAIWAJ010000338.1:0-2397 GCA_903910565.1 uncultured Rhodospirillales bacterium | reverse complement strand
GGCCTGGGGTGCTGAGCGTCAGCGTGGTGGAGGGGTATTCCTACGCTGATGTGGTGGAGACCGGCATGTCCTTCATCGCGGTGACCGATAACGACCCGGGGCTGGCCCGCGAGGTCGCCGGGATATTGGCGGCGGCGGCGTGGGAGGCGCGGGAGGCACTCAATACCGGGGGGACCCCGATCGACGACGCGCTGTTGCGGGCGGCGGCGGCGCCGGCGGGGCCGATGGTGTTGTTCGATGTCGGCGATAACGTGGGCGGTGGGAGCCCGGGGGATTCGACGTTCATTTTGCATGCGGCTCGGCGGCTGGGGGTTGCGGGACTCTTGCAGGCGGTGGGGGACGCGGCGGGGGTGGTCGCCTGCCGGGCGGCGGGGATCGGTGGGCGGGTCTCGCTTTCGGTGGGTGGCAAGACGGATGCGATGCATGGGGCGCCGTTCCCGATTACCGGCGTGGTCACCGCGCTATCCGACGGGCGCTACGAGGAGACCGGGCCGACCCATGGGGGGGCGCGGTTCTTCGATGACGGGCCAAGTGCTGCGGTGCATACCGATGACGGGCATGACCTGGTGCTGATCACCCATGCCGGCGGCACGGCAAGTTTGCAGCAGTTCCGCACGCTCGGGCTGGAGCCGACCCGGGCGAAAATCCTCATCGCCAAAGGGGTGCAATCACCGCGGCCCGCCGTGGAGCCGATCGCGCGGGAGATGATATGGGTGGCGACACCGGGGGTGACGACGGCGGATCTGACGACGTTCGACTATAAAGATCGGCGGCGGCCTTTGTTTCCGTTTGAGGTTGGGTGAAGGAAGGAAGCGCTTCTTTTTTGGGAAAAAAGAAGCAAAAAACTTTTATTCGGTTTGGGGGTGGCGGTTTTCTGGTTTAGTTGTCATATCGTAACGATATGGGTGTGCGTTTGGGATCGCGATTCCCGGGGGGCGGACGGGTGGGGCGCGGGCCTGGTCTTGCGGTTTGGGTGTGGGGAGGCGGTGCGGAATGGTGCCGCTGACGCGGGGCGCGCTGTTCCGGGCGGAGTCCGGGTGTGGCGCGGCTTGCTCCTCGGCGCTCTGGGACAACGCGGCTTCGAGGGCGGCGGTGTAGCGCTCGATGTGGTTGCAGGCGCGCTCATAGGCGCGGCGCACGGGGTGGCGAGGGGCGAGGGCGGAGACATCCCCGAAGAACGCATCCAGCATGGCACGCAGAATCGCCCCGATCGCTTGCGCGATCGCGGATGCAGCGTCCAGGGCTTGGGCGGGCGGGGAAGACATGGGGTGGGGGAGGGCTCCGGGTTGGTGTTTGGGGAATATAGGGGGATTTGCGGGGAAGGTCAAGGTAAATTATCGTATGAAAATCGTTATTCCTAGTTATTTGGCGATTTATCCTGCTAGCGGGGTGCTGGAGGGGGGTGCTGGTGGGCTTCGGCGGACCTTGGCGTAGCTGAAGCAATCCCTGGGGGTATCACCGAGATTGGGGTGCATGGCCCATCGGCGCAGCAGGCCCTCGCGCTGCAGGCCGGCCTTTTCCATCACGCGGGCGGAGCCGATGTTTTCGACGTCGCAGACATCGCCGATCCGCCAGATCGGGGGTTGGCGTAGCGCCCAGGTGACGATTTCGGCGAGCGCCTCCGTCATGATGCCCTGGCCCCAGGAGGCGCGCGCGAGGACGTAGCCATAGCCCAGGCGGGTTGGGGTGACTTGCCGGAGGTCGAACGCGCCGATGATCGCGGCATCAGTGCGGCGGGCGAGGACGTAGGTGCGGAAGCTGGTCGCGGACAGGCAGGCGCGCACATAGTCCTCGGTCTGGGAGACGGCGGTGTGGGGGCGCCAGGTGACGTAGCGGCTGACTTCGGGGTCTTGCGTGTAGCTGTCGAAGATTGGGCGCGCGTCGGGTAGGGCGATCGGGCGGAGGAGAAGGCGGGGGGTGAGGAAGCCTTGGGGGAACATGGCGGGAGGATGGCAGACAGCGGGGTGGCTGACCAACCGGAACCTATGCGCGCGCGATCGGCGTTGACACACATATTTTATGGGGATACAAAAATATATATGCCGATCACGTTTGATCCGGTGAAGCGTGCGCTCACGTTGCGGCAGCGGGGCCTCGATTTCGGGGATGCCGAGGCGGTGTTCGCCGGCCAAACCGCCACACGGATTGATGATCGGCGCGACTATGGGGAGGTTCGGCTGATCACCGCCGGCTATTTGCGCGGCCGGTTCGTGGTTCTGGTCTGGACGCCGCGTGGCGCTGCGCGGCACGTGATTTCAACCCGGATTTCCCGGATGACATCGTTTTTTCTTGTACCCCCGCGCCGAATCAGTCATGAATATCAGAGGGTTACGCCGGGATTGGAATCGCGAGGATGGAACACCCAACGGGTGAAGCTGATGTCGGGTCTCTGCGGGT
>CAIWAJ010000337.1:0-14575 GCA_903910565.1 uncultured Rhodospirillales bacterium | reverse complement strand
TTAGCGCGCTTCAGGCCGACATGTCGGGCATCGCACCGGTCGCCGAGGCGCAGTTGCGGGATGCCATTGGCGCTGTTGGTGCCCAGGTCGCCGATGTGACCGCCGCCAGGGTCAGCCTCGATGAGGCTATCGCCGCGGCGCGTGACGTGCGGCGTGATCTCCAACGCATGGCACTCGAGCGGGCGTCTGAAATTGCCGCACGCAGTGAGACGTCGTCTCACCGTGGGCTGGCGGCCTACGCCAAGCAGACGATCCAAAGCGAGCCGGATATGGATACACCGCGCATGGCGGTGACCCGTGATGAACCAGCATCATCTGCCCCCGCATGGCATGATGACTCCGTCGTCCCCCTCCCGCGCCGCAGCAAAGCCGAACAAGCCCTCGAAGCCGCGCTCAGGAGGCGGCGATGAAACGCCAGCCGGGTCAATCGGGCGCGCTTCGGATGGCGTGGGTGTTGCGCTCCACGATCGTCATGCTCGCCCTCCTGCTCGCCGTCCGCTCGGTCGATGTGGTGCGCGCCGAGTTACCGGCCGCTCAACCCGCTCCGCCGGCAACCGCCTCGGCAGCCGCATCGCCGGCCACCGCGCCTGCAGTGGCCGCGAAGCCGGCCCCTCCCGGCACGACAGAGCCGGTGATCACGGCGCAGGAGCGCAGCCTGCTGCTCGACCTCCGCAAGCGGCGCGAGGAACTCGATGCCCGCGAGAAAGCCATGGCGTTGCAGCAGAACCTGCTCGCCGCCGCCGAGAAGCGGATCGGCGAAAAAGCAGAGGAACTCACTGCGCTGCAACGCCGCCTCGAGGCGCTGGAGCGCGCGGCCCGCGAGCGCGATGAGGCGAATGTCCGCGGTCTCGTGAAAATCTACGAGTCGATGAAGCCGCGTGATGCCGCTGCGATCCTCAATGAGGTCGATCTCGCCGTGGCGATGCCAATCTTCCGCCACATGAAGGAAGCCAAGGCCGCGCTGATTATCGCCGCCCTTCAATCCGATCGTGCCCGCGAAGTCACCACCCGCCTTGCCCCCAGCGCGGCGGCCGACCCAGCACCCGGCCAAAACCCGTCAGGCCAGCCCCAGCTCTCCCCCAAGCGAAAGGGACAGACATGAGTATCGACAAGTCCACCAACATCCTGATCGTCGACGACTACAAGACCATGCTCCGGATCATCCGCAACCTGCTCAAGCAGATCGAGTTCAACAATGTCGAGGAGGCCTCCGATGGCGCTGAGGCGTTGAGTAAGCTGCGGACTAACAATTTCGGCCTTGTCATCAGTGACTGGAACATGGCGCCGATGACCGGCCTTGAACTGCTGCGCGAGGTCCGCGCGGACAGCCGCTTGAAATCCATCCCGTTCATCATGATCACCGCAGAGAGCAAGACTGAGAACGTCGTCGCAGCGAAGCAGGCCGGTGTGTCGAACTACATCGTGAAGCCCTTCAACGCCGAGACACTGCGCGACAAGATTGAAAAGGTCATGGCCCATGCATGATGGCGCAGCCCTGTCGCGGCTGGCTGATCTCAAGTCGCGCTATCCGTCCGGCGACGCCCGCCTGATCGCCGAGATCGTCGCCGAGGTGATGCACACCATGTCCGGCGACCTCTCGATGGCCAAGGCGGGCATTCTCGCCGAGGTCGAGGATCTCGGCCGCTATATCGAGACAACCAAGAACGAGATATCCGTCCTCAAGGTCGGCGACATCACCAACAGCCATATTCCCGCCGCCACCGACGAACTGGACGCGATCGTCATCCACACTGCGATGGCGACCGATGTGATCCTGGAGGAATGCGAGGCGCTCGACCGTGTCGCCGATCAACTCCGGCAGGTCACGGGCAGCGAGGAGCAAGCCTGGGGCGGGCGGCTCCAGGAGGCGACTACCCGCATCTATGAGGCCTGCTCCTTCCAGGACATCACCGGCCAGCGGGTGTCGAAGATCGTTCAGACCCTGAAGAAGATCGAGGAGAAGATCCAGACCATCCTGACCTCCTTCGTGGTGCTCGATGAGGAGGGCACGACCGACTTCCTTGCCGATGAGGATACGGCCTTGCTCAACGGGCCCCAATTGCCGAGTGCGGCGATGGAGCAGTCCGATATCGACAAGATCATGAACGGCTTCTGATGGTGGCGAGCGCCCTCGGCCGGCTCTGTTTGATCGTGCTGGCCGTCCACTCCGGCGCTGCATTGGCCGGGGCCACGAGTGTGCAAGTCCGCACGGGCGATCATGACGGCTTCGGTCGCGTCGTCATGGATGTACCGGCCGGTTGTAGCACCAGCGTGCGTGACGACGCCGAGTTGGTGACGGTGTCGCTCACGCCGCCTTGCGTTGCCACCAGCCGGCCGCGCCTGCCGCGCAATGTGGCGTCTATCGATGTCGGGGAGCACGAGGTGACGATCCGCAAAGCGCCCGGCACCACCCTGCGCCGAACATCGCTGGGCACGCGCCTGGTGCTCGATTTCCCGGATCGTGCCACGCCTCGCCCGCCTGGTCGCGCCACCGGGCAGCCATCTGAGCCGAGCGCCGATCGACGCGCGCGCACGACGGTCGGAGCCGGTCCGCCTCGGCTCCTCGCCGTGGTCACCGCGCATGACAGGCGCGACGACAAGGCCGAACCTCCCGCGCTGCCCGCGCCAACCGCAGTACCGGTGGCGGCGGCCCCCTCCCGTCCGCCCGTGCCCGCGGCCCCGCCCGCGGCCGCCACCTTGCAGATCAGGGCCGCACCTCCCGATCCCGTGCGCAGGCTACCCGCCTCTCCCCCGTTGCCACCTGCTTCCTTCCTGTTTGTCTCCGAGGCCGATGTCGGCGCCGCCTCCTTCCGGCGCATCGGGACCGGCGTCGTCGTGTTCGACGTTGCGGTGGCGATGGACGCCTCGGTGATCTCCGGCGCCCTCGGCCGGCCTGTCGCGGTTCCCGTCGTCTCGCCGATTGCCACCGTCGTCGACATACCGCTCGCGCCAGGCGAGGCGCTCAGGGTCCGCCGCAGGAGTGACGGCTGGGTGGTGAGCCTATCGTCCGCATCCTCCCCTGGTGATGCGGTGTCGATCCCGGCCGAGCCGGAGGGGGACGCGATAGTGTTCCGCCTCGCCACGCCAGGGCGTGTGGTCGAACTTGCGGAACCCGAGACCGGCGCGCGCGCCCTCATCGGCACGGTTCGTGCCGTCGCCGCGCTGATCCCGCAGGCCAGCCGCCTGCCCGACTATGCCACGGAGCAAACCTGGCTGGGCGTCGTCCTGCGTCCAACTTCCGCAACGGTCGACATGCAGGCGGTTCGCACCGGCTTCGTCGTGCGCGGCGCCGCACCCGGCGGCCCCTTCGTGGCGGATGGTGTCGCACCAGGCTACGTTCCCCAATCCAGGCTATTCGATTTCCCCCCTGGACCGACTGCGGCCCTGCGGCGGCGCCTCCAGGCCCTTCGCGCCGCGTCGGACTCCGCCCAGGGGGCCGCGCGCACCGAGGCACGGGTCCGGTCGGCCGAGGCCATGCTGGCGCTTGGCCTTGGCACCGAGGCCCAGGCCATGCTCGATGACGTCGCCGGCGAAGCAGGCGCACCGGACGATGCCCGCTTCACCGGCTTGCGCGCGGTGGCCGCGGTCCTCGCCGGCCATGCGGGCGATGGCGGGTCGGTCGAAATTCCCGCCGAGGTCAGCAATGACGAGGCATCCCTCTGGCGCGCACTTGCTGCCCATGCGTCCCAAAAGGCACCCCAGGGCATCGGGCCGGCGATTGCCCGCAATATCGAGCTGATCGCCGCCTACCCAGAGGAGCTACGCCGCAAAATCCTCCCCGTCGCCGTCGAGGCGCTGACCGGGGCGGGCGAGGCCGCCGCGGCGCTCCGTCTGCTCGAGCGCTTTCCCGATCAGCCCGGCGCCGATCTTGCCCGGGCCCGGCTCCTGCTGCGTGACCCGGACCCGACGAAAGTGGCGGAGGGCACCGCACTCCTGGGGAAAATCGCCGAACAGGGTGACCGCCTGTCCCGCTCCCGTGCCGTCGATCTGCTGACCGAGCGTCGCCTGGCCGACCACACCATCAACCCGGCGCAGGCAGCGGTGACGTTGACCAAGTCGCTCTATACCTGGCGCGGGGATGCGACCGAGTTCGAGCGCCGGAAACGCATCGCCGACCTACTCGATGACTCCGGCCAGAGCAGGCCCGCGCTGGCAATGCTGCGCGAGACACTCGAGATCTGGCCTGAGCGCCGCGACGCCCTGCAACCAAACCTGGCTCGCGTATTCGCTCATGCGATGCAACACGATCCCGCCGGCGGGGCCGAGAGCATGGAATGGCTGGCGCTCGTTGACGAAAATGCCGATCTTTGGCCACAGGACGAGGCGGGGGCCAAGCTTGGCGTCAGGATGTCCGAGCAACTGCTGCGGCTAGATCTCCCGGACAAGGCCGCCGAAGCCCTCCAGCGCGCCGTCTCCCGCAGCCCTGCAGGCCAACTGCGTGCCGAGGCCGGCGCGCGCCTGGCCGAAATCCGCGGCCGTGCCGGTGACCATGCCGGCATGCTCGACGCCCTCAATATCTCCGCGGCGCCCGGACTCGATGCGCCGCTCGCCGAGAAACGGGACCTGCTGTTCGCCCGCGCCGCCGCCGGGCTGGGTGACCTAGGGTCGGCACGCGCCATCTTGACCCGCCTAGGCACCGACCAGGCGCTCGATACCGCTGCCGGATTGCTGGAGACGGCAAAGGATTGGCGCGGCGCGGCCGAGATCCTCATTGACCTGGTCACCCGCCACGACGATGGCGCCGGCAAGCTTCCCACCGATACCTCCCTCCTTGTCCTGCGTCTCGCTGGCGCGGTGTCCCGCAACCCCGCCCCTGGCCGCGTCGAGTCTTTGCGGGCCCGCTATCTGAACCGCCTCGCCGATGACAAGGCGAACAGCGCGTTCGATTTCCTGACCTCCACCCCGGTCGGCGCCGTCTCCGATCTCGGCCGCGTCGCCACCGAGTCGCAAATCGCCAAGGCTTTGCCCGCGACCATCAAGGGGATGGGCGGCACGCCGCCGCGGATGTAGGCGCGGGACAGGCATTCCAATCCCAGTCATTTTTCCTCTTGCGCGGTGCGGGCGACTTCATCATGTTCCGCCGCCTTAGCCCACGGAACCGCGCGTTGACGCGCGCGGCCCAGAAGGCTGTCTACTGGTCGGAAAGGAGAATGCGTGATGAACGCACTCACACCACTGGGGATGGTCTCGGATCTGCCGAGCGATAACCAGCACGTATTGGATCGCATGCCGGCGGAAGCCGCTATGGGCCACGAGGAGGAACGGACGGACTATTTCATCCGCCGCGATGGAATGGTGTTCGCCGGAACCCATCTCCTCGTCGATCTCTGGGGCGCCACTAATCTCGACAACCCCGACCACATCGATGCCGCGCTGCGCGAGGCCGCGATCGCCGCGGGGGCGACCATTCTGCATAGCCATTTCCATCATTTTACCCCCAATGGCGGGGTGTCGGGTGTGGTCGTGCTGGCGGAGAGCCACATCTCCATTCACTCCTGGCCGGAACGCAATTTCGCCGCGGTGGACATCTTCATGTGCGGAGAGTGCGACCCCAACCTGTCGATCCCGATCCTGGAACAGGCCTTCAAGCCGGCCCGCATCGATCGTATCGAACAGCGGCGCGGTCGCGTCATCTGATCCAGGCTTTCGGCTGAAATCGAGGCAAGCCAGACGATCCGCTCGTCTGGCTTGTGCTTTTTGAAGGAGTTGGCGGTGTCGACCGATCTGTGGGTGAATGAGACGCTCTACCCGGACTGGGGCCAGCGCTTCCGCATCAAGCGCGAACTCGCGCGCACCAAGAGCGATTTCCAGGACATCGCGATTTTCGACACCTACAGCCACGGCCGCGTCATGCTGCTCGACGGGGTGGTGCAGATCACCGAGGCCGATGAGTTCACCTACCAGGAAATGATCACCCATGTGCCGCTGCTTGCCCATGGCGCGGCGGAAAATGTGTTGATCATCGGCGCCGGCGATGGCGGCGTGCTTCGCCGCGTGGTGCAGCACAGCACGGTGAAGAAGGCGGTGATGGTGGAGATCGACGGCGAGGTGATCAGCCTCTGCAAACAGTTCATGCCGGCCATCGCCGGTGATGCCTGGAACGACCCCCGCGCCGAAGTGATCGTCGGCGACGGTATCGATTACGTCCGCAAGGCGCCCAACGCCTCCTTCGACGCCATCATCGTCGACTCGACCGACCCGATCGGCGTCGGCGAGGTACTGTTCACCGATGAGTTCTACGCCAACGCCGCCCGCATCCTCACCGCGTCAGGCGTCATCGTGAACCAATGCGGCGTGCCCTCCATGCAGTCCGACGAACTGCGCGACACCAGCCTCCGCCGCGCCAAATTCTTCCCCCGCGTCGGCGCCTATGTCGCGGCGGTGCCGACCTATGTCGGCGGCTTCATGACGCTCGGTTTCGCCACCAAGGCCGCCAGTTTCGAAAATGCCCCGGTCGAAACCATCCGCGCCCGCGCCGCTGCTTCCGGCATTCTCGGCAAGACCCGCTATTGGTCGCCTGAGGTACACGCGGCGTCGTTCTGCCTGCCGCCTTACATCGCCGAGGTTTTGCCGAAGGGGGAGTAAGCGGTTCTTTTTTGAAAAAAAGAACCAAAAAACTTTTATCCGCTTTGCTCGGAGCTCACCCCGTCCGTTTCACCGCAAGCGCCGCCGGCGCCTGGCAGGTCGGCATCATCTCGATCCGATTGATGTTCACATGCGCCGGCAGACCGAGCACCCAAGAGACGGTCTCGGCGATGTCATCGGGGTTCAGCGGCGTGGTGCCCGCATACATCGCCGCCGCGCGCGCCGGGTCGCCGAAGCGCACCATGCTGAACTCGCTGCCTCCCACCAACCCGGGCTCGACATCGGTTACCCGCACCGCGGTGCCCACCAGATCCGCCTTCAGGTTCAGGCTGAACTGGGTCACGAACGCCTTGGAGGCGCCATAGATATGCCCGCCCGGATACGGGTAGATACCGGCGGTGCTGCCGAGATTGACGACATGGCCGCGATTGCGTTCCACCATGCCCGGCAGCAAGGCGCGGGTGACGTGGATCAGACCGGTCACATTGGTCGCCACCATGGTGTCCCAATCCGACCGCTTGGCCTCCCAAGCCGGCGCCAAGCCCAGGGCCAGGCCGGCGTTGTTGACCAGCACGTCCACCTCCCGCCACCCGTCCGGCAAGCTGCCCGGCAGCGCCTCGACGGCATTGGCATCGGTGACATCGAGCGGGAAGGGGAGCAGCGCGGTCCCAAGCTCGGCGGTAAGCGCGTCAAGCCGCTCGGCGCGCCGGGCGGCAGCGATCACGCGATGCCCATCGCGTACGAGGCGGCGGGCAATGGCGGCACCGAAACCGGCGGAGGCGCCGGTGATGAACACAGTGAGGGGCATTGGTCGGCTCCTTCGGCTCAGATTGAAAGTCCCGCGCGCAACCCGCTTCAGGCCAGCCGGCACGCCACCTGCCAGCCGGCGCCGCGATCGCTGAGGTCGGGCACCGCCTGGGCACAAGCCGCCTCGGCGCGGGGGCAGCGGGGATGGAAGGCGCAGCCCGTGGGCGGGTTGAGCGGGCTCGGCAACTCGCCCATGACAGCCACTTCGCCATCCCGCCGACGTGCCTTCACCAACGGCACGGCACGGATCAGCGCCTGGGTGTAGGGATGCTGCGGCCGGGCGAAAATCTCCGCGGTCGGTCCGATTTCCACGATGCGACCAAGATACATCACCGCCACCCGGTGGGTCATGTGCTTCACCAGCCGCAGATCATGCGTGATGAACACCAGCGTCAGTCCCAGCCTGTCCTGCAACTCCATGAACAGATTGACGATCGAGGCCTGCACCGAGACGTCGAGCGCCGAGACCGGCTCGTCGGCGATGATCAGCGACGGCTCGACCGCGAGCGCCCGGGCGATGCCGATGCGCTGCCGCTGCCCGCCGGAGAATTCATGCGGGTAGCGCAGCGCGGCATCCTGGGGCAAATGCACGAGGTCGAGCAGCGCGCGCACCCGAGCCGGGATCTCCGCTGCCGGCACCACGCGATGCACCGAAAGCGCCTCGCCCAGCATGTCGCCCACCGTCATCCGCGGATTGAGCGAACCGTAGGGGTCCTGGAACACCATCTGCACTTGCCGGTTGAACCGCCGCCGCGCATCGCCCTCCAGCGCCAGCACGTCGGTACCGTCAAAGCTGACGCTGCCACCATCCGGCTCATGCAGCCGCACCAAGCAGCGCGCCAGGGTGGACTTGCCGCAGCCGGATTCGCCGACGATGCCCAACGTCTCGCCGCGCATCACATCGAGGCTAACCTGCTCAACCGCATGCACCGCCTGCCGCGGTGTGTGACGCAGCACGTCAACCAGTCCGCGCCGGGCCGGGAACCGCTTGGACAGGCCGGAGACCGAGAGCAGTGTCATGCCCCAGCCTCCGCCAGTAGCCGCTCGCCGGCATGGCATGCGGTTTCATGGGCGGGCGCCAATGCGCGCAGCAACGGGCGCTCCGACCCGCAGCGCGGCTCGGCCAGCGTGCAGCGCGGCGCAAAAGCGCAGCCCGGCACCGGCTTGTCGATCCGCGGCGGTTGCCCGGGAATTGGGATGAGCTGCGCCCGCGCCGCCCCTTCGCCCGGCATGGATTGTAGCAGCGCCCGCGTATAGGCATGCAGCGGCCGCTCAAACACGTCCACCACCGTCCCCGTTTCGCACAGCCGCCCGGCATACATCACCGCCACCCGGTCGCAGGTCTCGGCGATCACGCCCAGATCATGCGTCACCAGCACCATGCTCATCCCGAGTTCGGCCACCAGCCGCAGCATCAGCTTCAGGATCTGATCCTGGATCGTCACATCAAGCGCCGTGGTCGGCTCGTCGGCCAGCAACAACTCCGGATTGGCCGACAGCGCGATGGCGATCATCGCGCGCTGGCGCATGCCGCCGGAGAACTCATGCGGATACTGGTCGAGCCGGGTCCCCGCCGAGGCGATACCCACCAGCCCCAGCAACTCCGCCGCCCGCCGCCGCCGCGCCGCGCGATCGAGCGTGGTGTGGGCGACCAGCACCTCGTCGATCTGCTGCCCGATCGGCAGCACTGGGTTCAGCGCCGACATCGGCTCCTGGAAAATCGCCGCGATCTTGCCGCCGCGCACCCGGCGCAGCGTCTCGGCATCCATGGCGAACAAATCCTGCCCCTGCCACGTCGCCTGCCCGCTCACCGTCGCGTTGGCATGCAGCAGCCGCGGGATCGCCCGCAGCGTCACCGACTTGCCCGACCCCGACTCCCCGACAATCCCCAGCACCTCGCCCCGCCCGACCGAGAAGCTCACCCCATCCACCGCATGCACCGCCCCGCGTGGCGTCGCGAACGTCACCTTGAGGTCGCTGATCTCGAGCAAAGGGGCGCTCACCGCTTGACGTCCATCAATTCGGCCAGCCCGTCGCCGGTGAGCGAGAAGCCCAACCCGGCCAGCACGATCACCCCGCCCGGACACAACGCGATCCACGGCGCCTGGTCGAAGAAGTTCTTGCCGTCGGCAATCAACACCCCCCACTCCGCCTCCGGCGGCTGCGCGCCGAGCCCGAGATAGCCGAGCGACGAGCCAAGCAGGATCACCAGCGCCATGTCCGACACCAGATACACCAGCACCGGACGGATTGCGTTCGGCAGGATATGGCGGAACAGGATGCGCGGCGTCGAATAGCCGAGCACCCGCGCGGCGGCGACATATTCGCCGGATTTCTGCACCAGCACCTCGGCGTGCATCAATCGCGCATAGGCCACCCAGCCGACAATTGTGATTGCGATATACATATTCACCAGCCCCGGTCCAAGGATCGCCACAATGGCGATCACCAGCACCAGGAACGGAAACGTCACCACCAGATCGACCAGTCGGCCAAAAATCATGTCGGCCAGACCGCCATACCAGCCGACGAACAACCCGATCAGCACCCCAAGTGCGCAGGGGAACAACGTGGCGAACAGCGCGATCTGCAGGTCGATCCGCGCCGCGCTGATCGTGCGCGATAGCATATCCCGCCCGAACTGGTCCGTCCCGAACGGATGCGCGGCCGTCGGCGGCGCCAGCAGCGCGCCGAAATCGAACCCCAGCGGGTCATACGGCGCCAGCACATTTGGCATGATCGCGCAAATCACCACCGCGCCCAGCAACACGATGCCGCCGATCAGCGGCCCCGACAGCCGCCTCACCGGCTCACCCGCGGGTCGAGCCACATCTGCACGATATCGGTCACCAAAAACGCCAGCGACACCAACAACGCGAGAACCAGCGTCAACGCCTGGATCACCGGATAATCGCGGCTGAAAATCGAATCCACCATCAACCGCCCAACGCCCGGCACCGCGAACACGCTCTCCGTCACCACCGCGCCGCCCAGCAGCGAGCCGATATGCAGCCCCACCAGCGTCACGGTCGCGATCAGCGCGTTGCGCAGCACGTGCCGGAACAGCACCAGCCGCGCCGCGATCCCCTTGGCCCGCGCGAAATCCACATACTCCGCGTTCAACACAGCAAGGATCGAGGCGCGCAAATTGCGCATCACCACCGCCGAGAACGAAAACGCCAGCGCCACCGCCGGCAGGAACAAGTGGTACAGCTTCTCCCCAAAGGTATCGCCATACCCCCCCACCGGGAACCACCGCAGCCCCGCCGCGAACACCGTCAGCAGCAACAGCCCGACATAGAACACCGGCGAGGACAGCCCGAGCTGGAACACCCAGCGGATCAGCAAATCCGGCCATCGATTGGCGTTCAAAGCCGCCACGAACGCCAGCGGCACCGCCATCCCCAGCGCGATGATGATCGCCATCAGCGTCAACATCCCCGTCACCGGCAGCCGATCGGCGATCAGCGTCGTCACCTTGATCCGCAGCGCCAGCGAATCCCCGAGGTCCCCCTCCAGGATCGCACGAAAATACTGCAACAGCTGCACCGGGATCGAGCGGTCGAGCCCGAGCTGCGCCGTCAACCGCGCCACCGCCTCATCGGTGCCGCGATCGCCCAGCAGCGCCTCCACCACATTCCCCGGCAGCAGCCGCGCCAGCACGAACACCGCCAGCCCGATCAGGATGAAGGTCGGGATGATCTGCAACAGCCGCGAGACCAGCCAGGTCCCGCGGTTCATTGCCCCACCCCCCGGCCCGCGAGCCGACGCACAGCCCTCAGGCCGCGCGCCACCTCACGGCCGGCGCCATGTCCGGTCACGTCGTCCATCACGGCAAACCCCGGCGAGCGGCTACGCCTTGTCGACGTAGGCACCCTCGAAGAAGTTGTTGCCCAGCGGAATCTGCACGAAGCCCTTCACGTTCTTGCGCCAGCACACCGGATACGGCGTCTCGTACAGGAACAGGATCGGCGCCTCGTCGATGTAGATCGCCTGCAGCTCCTTATACAGCCCGCGCCGCTTCGCCACGTCGATCTCGGCCTGGCTCTGCATGAACAGCTCGTTCACCCGCTCGCTCTTCCAGCCCGAATGCAGGTTGTTCACCGTCGGCGAGTAGGCGAAATACGACGCGATTTCCGACGGATCGGCGATGTCGTCGGTCCAGCCGCCGCGGTTCATCTGGAAGTCCTCGCCACGGTAGCGCGCGGTCTTGGACGGGTTGTCGAGCTGCTCCAGCGTCAGCTTCACGCCCACCTGCCCCAGCATCTGCTGGATCGCGGTCAGGTCGTTGGTCTGGTTCTGGTTACCGGCCAGGATCATGCACTTGGCCTCGAAACCACCGGCAAACCCCGCCTCGGCGAGCAGCGCCTTCGCCTTCGCCATATCATACTTGTAGACCGGCCCACCCAGGCTGTTCAGCGGCGTCACCGACGACATAAACGACTGCAACGGCTTGCCCAGCCCCTGCGTGGTGATGGCGATGATCGCGTCCTTGTTCAACGCATAGTTCAGCGCCTGGCGAACCTTCTTGTTCGCCAGCGGGTTCTTCGTCCCGTCCTTCAGCGTCTCCTTGCACATCAGCACGACGTAGGAGATCGCGGTCGACGGCCACAGCTCCATCCGCAGGTTCGGATCGGCCTGCATCTCCTTCACGCGCGAGAAGGGGATGAACTCCGAGCCATGCACTTCGCCGGCCTTCAGCTTCAGCATCCGCGTCGCATCGTCGGGGATGATCTGGAACTCAACCTCGTCCAGGTACGGCAGCGCCACGCCGTCCTTGTCCTTGCCCCAGTAGTTCGGGTTCCGCTTGAACGTCATCTTCTGCCCGCGCGTCCACGCCGTCATCATGAACGGCCCGGTGCCCAGCGGATGCTCGGCAAACGCCTTCGCCTTGGCGTGGTCATCGGCGCCCGCGGTCGCCTCATACTTCGCCTTGGGCAGAATGCCGGTGTTGAACATCGCCAGCGCCGGCAGCAGCGTCGGGTCCGGCCGCTTCAGCTTCACCACGATGATGTCCGACGACGCGATCTCGACACTGTCGATCGAGCCCAGCATCTCGTTCCACGCCCCATTCTTCGGGTTGCGCGCACGATCGAGCGAGAACTTCACGTCCTCCGCCGTCAGCGCCGCGCCGTCGGAGAACTTCACCCCCGGCCGCAGCGTCAGCGACAGCGTCTTGCCACCGTCCGAATACGCCCACTTGGTCGCCAGCCCGGCCATCACATCCAGCCCATCGGCCGTCGGGAACAGCAGCGTCTCATAAATCGAGGAGGCCACCCAGATATCGACGTTGGCGTCCGTCCACACCGGGTCCAGCTCGAGGCTGTCAGCGTAGCGGGCATAAATCATCTTGCCCCCCCGCACCGGCGCCGCCTGCGCTTCGCCGCCGAGATTCAGCGTCGCCAGGCTGGTGAACCCCGCAGTCGCCGCCAGCATCCGCCGGCGCGTCAGCAACAGACTGTCCTTCATGCAAGCCCCCATCCTGTGTTGTTTGGCAATCGTCGCGCCAGCGTCCACCGCCGCCGCGCCGATGTCAACGCGGTTGCTGCATTCTATTTCACCTGCGCCACCCGCAGCGCATTCGTCGTCCCCGGCTGCCCGAACGGCACCCCTGCGATCACCACGATCTCCGTGCCATGCGGGCTCAACCCCTCGGACACCGCCATCCGGCTCGCCCGCGCCACCGTCTCCGTCATCGTGTGCGTGTCGGGCGACACCACCGCATGCACCCCCCACACCACCGCCAGCCGCCGCGCCGTGGAAATCGCCGGCGTCAGGCTCAAAATCGGCGCCTCCGGCCGCTCCCGCGCCGCCCGCAGCGTCGTCGAGCCCGAGGCCGTGAAGGCGCAAATCGCCGAGGCCCCGATCGTATGCGCCACCTGCCGCGCCGCCGCCGCGATGGCATCCGCGGTCGAATGCTCCGGCTCCGGCCGCGCCGCGTCGATATTCCTCCGCCAGCCCTCGTCCTGCTCCACCCGGGCGATGAAGCGGTCCATGATAGTCACCGCCTCATACGGATACTGCCCCGCCGCCGTCTCCGCCGACAGCATCACCGCATCCGCCCCATCAAACACCGCGGTCGCCACGTCGCTCGCCTCGGCTCGCGTCGGCGAGGGCGAACTGATCATGCTCTCCAGCATCTGCGTCGCCACCACCACCGGCTTGCCGTGCTGCCGCGCCGCCCGCACAATCCGCTTCTGCGCCAACGGCACCTCCTCCGGCGGCAACTCCACCCCGAGATCCCCGCGCGCCACCATCACGCAATCCGACAGCCGGATGATCTCCTCCAAATTGTCCAGCGCCTGCGGCTTCTCCATCTTGGTCATGATCCACGCCCGCCCCGCCGCGATGTCGCGCGCCTCCGCCACATCCTCCGGCCGCTGCACGAACGACAGCCCGATGTAATCCGCCCCATGCTCCAGCGCGAACGCCAGATCCTCGCGGTCCTTCACCGTCAGCGCCGGGATCGGCAGCACCATGTCCGGCACATTCACCCCCTTGCGATCCGACAGCGCGCCCCCCACCACCACCTCGGTCTCCAAATGGTCCGGCCGCACCCGCGTCACCCGCAGCCGCAACTTCCCATCATCCAGCAGCAAATTCGTCCCAATCCCCGCCGCCGCGATAATCTCCGGATGCGGCAACTGAACCCGCCTGACATCCCCCGGGATCGCACTCAAATCCAGCCGGAACGCCTGCCCCGTCTGCAACTGAACCCGCCCCGCCTGGAATCGCCCCACCCGCAGCTTCGGCCCCTGCACATCCGCCAAAATCCCGATCGGCCGATCGAACTTCTTCTCCAAATCCCGGATCATCGCAAACCGCGCCGCATGATCCTCATGGCTCCCATGACTGAAATTCAACCGGAACACGTCCGCCCCGGCCTGAAACAACCTCGCCAAAACCTCCACCGACGAACTCGCCGGCCCCAACGTCGCTATGATCTTCGTCCGCCGCCGCCGCCGAATGCGCACGCGATTGCTCATGGGGTGCTCCTGGGTGTGAGGGTAGGAAAGGAAGGCCAGGGGCTCTGCCCCTGGACCCCGCTAAGGGCAGTGGCGCTTAGAACCCTTCGTTTAAGAGGGTTTGGAGGGAGGGAGGGGGCCAACTCCGTGGTTGCAACCATCCCGTCGGCCCCCTCCCTCCCTCCAAACCATTCCCTTAAGTGATGGGGGTCTGGGGC
>CAIWAJ010000336.1:0-9586 GCA_903910565.1 uncultured Rhodospirillales bacterium | reverse complement strand
GCAACCATCACCCAGCCGTAGTGGATGCCACGGCGGGCAAGAATTGGGGCGAGGCGGGCAGCGAACATCGTCGGTCCTTTCAGGAAATCCCGGCAACGCGGCGCGCGGCAAGGCGCGCGGCATCGAGGGCGGCATGTGAGCGCTCGGGCCGGTCGGCCAGCGCGCGCGCGAGCATGAGGCCGCCGTTCAGAGCGGCGAGAACGCCTAGCGCGGTGGTCTCAGCGTCCGCATCGGGCAGACGTTCGGCAATGATATCGCGCAGCGCGGCAAGCAGCGCCTCGGCGCCCTCGCCCATGGCCCCGCGCAACGCTAGGTCACGCGCGACCTCGGGGCCGAGCGCGGCAAGGGCGCAGCCGGTTTGCGGCCGGTCGCGATGGGTTTCGGTCAAATAGGAATCGATCAGTGCCGCGAGCGGGTCGTCCCCGCTCGCCGCCGTGGCGGCGGCGCGACGGCGCCAACGCGTGGCGGATTGCTCGAGCGCGGACCGGCAAGCCTCGGCCACCAAGGCGGCTTTCCCGGCGAAGTGGCCGTAAAAGGCGCCATGGGTGAGCCCGGCGGCCCCGGTGATATCGGCTACGCCAACAGCGGCGATCCCACGGGCGCGGAACAGCGCGCCTGCCTGCTCGACCATGGCGGCGCGGTGCTCGGACTGGACCTGGCGGTTCACCTTCATTCCACGCGGATAGCCGGCTTTTAGATGATAGTCATCATGTAAAATACGCGCGGCTGCCTGGAATGCCGGCGCCGCAAATCTGAAAGCACGCTTGCGAGGCCGCGCGCCCGCCGTCATCCTGACTCAAATCAACACGCTCGGAGGCGCCCATGTCCCATCCTCATTACCGAAAGCCCCGGTCGCGGCTTGCCCTCGCCCTGGCCAGCGCCGCGTTGCTGCTCGCCTCGCTGCCGGCACATGCCTTCGACGGCTGGCACGTTGTGGAGGCCACCACTATCCCCGGCAAGACCGGCGCCTGGGATTATCTTTCGCTCGATACCACACGCAATCGGCTGTTCATCGGCCATCGCCATGACGGGCTGCAGGTGTTCGACCTGACGGCACGCAAAATGATCGGCACCATCGAGGGCACCGCGGCCGCAAGCTCAAACGGCGCGACGCTGCTGCCCGAGTTCGATCTCGGCCTGTCGCTCAACGAGGATGGCACCATCATCCCCTTCACGCTCTCCACGCTCGCCGCCCGCCCACCGATCAAGCTCGGCGAGGAGCTCGATACCGGGCATTTCGACCCGGTGAACAAGCGGATGGTGATGAACATGGCGCCCGACAAGGACGGCACCGACGCCATCGTGCTCGACGTCCCGTCACTGACCAAGATCGGCACCATTCGCCTGCCGACGAAGAAGATGGAGGGCGCCGATTCCGACGGCGCCGGCGGATTCTTCATCGCCGCGCGCGACACCAACATGGTCTACCGCGTGGATACCAAGACGCTGGCGCTCACCGCGTTCTGGCCGACCACCGGCTGCGCGCAAACCAACGGGCTGACGATCGACCGTGCGAACCGCCGGATATTCCTCGGCTGCCGCGGCAGCGACACGGTCAAGCCCTCCTTCGCGGTGATGGATGCCGAGACCGGCAAGGTGCTGTACACCGCCGAAATCGGCGGCGGGAACGATGCCATCGTCTATGATGCCGGGCTCAAGCGCATCTTCCTCGCCAACGGCGTGGGCGCGGTGCTCAACGTCTTCGAGCAGGTGGACGCCAATACCTACCGCCCAGTCGAGGCCCTCGGCACGCGCTCTGGGCTGCGGACCTTGGTGATCGACCCCAGCAGCAAGAAACTGCACGCGGTGGCAGCCGAGGGCAGTGCCGATTTCGCCAAGAAAATCACCACCTCGGTGAGCCCGTTCTACGCCAACACCTTCCGGGCCGACAGCTTCACCGTGCTGACCTTCGCCAAGGATTGATCCGGCGACGGGACGCGCCGGCCGTTATTGGCCGCCGCGCCCCGCTCGGGGTTAGCGCCGCCACCAGCCCCGCTTCGGCGGGGTCGCGGGTGCCGGGTCCTCGCCAAGCACGATCGGCTTGATCGCCGTGCCCACGGCGGGCTCCGCTGCGGTCGGCGTGGCCACGACCGGCTCAGGTGCAGCGACGGGAGGTACAACGGCCTCCACCGGGGCTGGCGCGGCGACCACTTCCGCGGGCACCTCCTCCGGCTTCGGCGCTTCCGCCACGGGCTCCACCACATCTGCGCGGACGGCGGCCGTCTCGGCTACCAGCGGAGTCGGTGCAACCGGCGCACTGGTCGCCGCGGCCTGTTCGGCTTCCTGCTGCTCCATGATATCGAAAATATCGATGATCGACTGGCCGCCGAACGGGTCCGCCGGTGTCGGTCCGGAGTAGGCCGGGGCCACGTAAACCGGAGCCGGCGCCACGACAGGCGCTGCCACGGGTGCTACCTCGTCGGTCTCCGCAGACGCGTCGCTGGCATCCGGAATCTCGTTGCCATCCTCATCGCGACGACGACGACGGCCGCCGCGGCGGCCACGGCGACGGGCACGAGGACGGCCATTTTCGTCAAGCGCACCGTCTTCGAAAGCGGGCTGCTCGCCAGCCGCCGCTTCAGCCACCGCCTCCTCGGCAGGCGCTGCCTCCACCCCGTCAGGGGCCGGGGCGTCACCATCGCTGTCAACCACAGGCGCGGCTTCCAACGGCGCATCACCCTCGGCATCCTCAGCCTCGCCATCCTCGCGGCGGCCGCCACGGCGACGGCGACGACGACGGCGACGGCCTTCCTCGGCGCGCGCCTCGGCGGCGGCATCGGTCACCGTTGGTTCGGCGGCATCCTCGCTATCGCCGGCGAAGGCAACATCGTCCTCTTCGATCTCATCCGGCACTGTCGCGGTCGGGGCCGGGGCGATCGGGATCAGCGTCGGCGCGGGGCGTTCGCCCGGCTCGAGGGCGCGGATCCGCTCGATGCGCAGTTGCGGGGCCACCAGTGCGTCATCGGCGGCGAAATGCACCCGCATCCCCGTCCGCGTCTCGATCTCGACCAGGCGATCGCGCTTGTGGTTGAGCAGATACATGGCAACCGCGCCGGCGACATGCACGGTGACGAGGGCCGAGCGGCCCTTGGCGCCTTCCTCCTCCACAGCGCGCAGCACGTGCATGGCGCTGCTTTCCACGCTACGGACATGGCCGAGGCCGGCACAGTGCGGGCAGGTGATGAAATTGGTCTCGGTAAGGCTGGGGCGCAGCCGCTGGCGGCTCATCTCCAGCAGGCCGAAATGGCTGATGGAGCCGACCTGGATACGCGCGCGGTCGTTCTTCAGCGCGTCCTTGAGGCGGCGCTCGACCATCGCGTTGTGCTTGCGCGATTCCATGTCGATGAAGTCGATGACGATCAGGCCCGCGAGATCGCGCAGGCGGAGCTGGCGGGCGGCTTCCTCGGCGGCTTCGAGGTTGGTGCGCAGCGCCGTCTCCTCGATGTTCCGCTCACGGGTGGAGCGCCCGGAGTTGACGTCGATAGCGACCAGCGCCTCGGCCTGGTTGATGACGAGATAGCCGCCGGACTTGAGCTGCACGGTGGGTGACAGCATAGCGTCGAGCTGGGCTTCCACACCCATGCGGCTGAACAGCGACTGGCCGCCGCCTTCCGCCTCGCGCCACTGGATCACCTTGCGGGCATGCGCGGGCATCAGCATGCGCATGAAATCATGCGCGGCCTTCCAGCTGTCGCGACCATCGACCAACACCTCGTCGATATCGCGCGAGTAGCCGTCGCGGATGGCGCGCTTGATGAGGCTGGCTTCTTCGTAGATCAACGCCGGCGCCACCGACTGCATGGTGTGCTCACGGATGTCGTCCCACAGGCGCATCAGATATTCGCAGTCGCGCTTGATCTCCGGCTTCGGCCGCGCCGCGCCGGCGGTGCGGACGATCAGGCCCATGCCCTGGGGGATTTCCAGCTCGGCAGTGATTTCCTTGAGGCGACGGCGATCAGCCGCGGAGGTGATTTTCCGCGAAATGCCGCCGCCGCGCGGCGAGTTGGGCATCAACACGCAGAAGCGGCCCGCGAGCGAAATGTAGGTAGTCAGCGCCGCACCCTTGGTGCCGCGTTCTTCCTTGACGACCTGGATGAGCAGGATCTGGCGGCGGCGGATCACTTCCTGAATGCGGTAGTTGCGCAGGAAGCGCGAAGAGCGGCGGGCACGGGCCTCATCGGCGCCATTGCCCTCGAAGACGTCGCTTTCGCCGCCGAGCGCCTCGGGCGGCGGCTGGTCGGACACTGGGGCGTCGAGATCGTCATAGCCGGGCTCGTCGGGCACCTCGTCCTGGGCCGGGTCAAACGGCTCTGGCGCGGCGGCCTCGGCGGGTTCATCGGAAGCCACGACGGCGTCAACCGCGGGCTCGGCGGCCGCTGTTCCGTCAGGATCGAAAGCGCCGTAGGTCACTTCGCCGAAGCTGACCGCGAGCGGGGAAGCCTGCTCGCGGGCCGGCTCACGCTCCTGGTCGCGGTCACGCCGACGATCCCGGTCCCTCTCCCGGCGGGGCGCCGGCTTCTCCTCGGCGTCTTCCGCCTCCTCGGCCTCGGCCTCGGCGCGGGCTTCCTCTGCCTGCATGGCAAGCAGTCGCTGCCGGTCGGCGACGGGGATCTGGTAGTAGTCGGGATGGATTTCGCCGAAGGCAAGGAAGCCGTGGCGGCCGCCGCCATACTCCACGAAGGCCGCCTGGAGCGAGGGCTCCACGCGGACGACCTTGGCGAGATAGATGTTACCCTTAAGCTGCTTCTTGGTGGACGTCTCGACGTCGAAATCCTCGAGGCGGTTACCGTCCAGCACCACAACGCGGGTTTCTTCCGCGTTGGTGGCGTCGATCAACATGCGCTTGGTCATAAAGCCCTGAACTCCGGTGGGCCCTGGTCGCGCGCGCCGCATTGGCGGTGCGCGTCGGGGGCGATAGGCATGGCGGGAGGGGCTGACCCGGTCGCAGGAGTGGCAGGGAAGAAAACGCGTCGAACGATGAACGTGCGCGTTCCGGGAACCGAATGCGGTTCGAGACGTCGGTCCCGGGAAAATTACGCGTCGTGACGGTCATCGGACCCTGTATCTGCGGTCGGGCGCGCGCCGTATCAGGGCGCGCCGCCCCGGTGGAAATAGTGCCGGTCGCTTGCGCGTCCCCCGCCGCCACCCGATACGGCCGCCCTCCGTGGCGGCGCCTGCATCTGCGGCCTTGCCGGCGCTGGTAGCGCGCGGCGCGGACGGTGGCGGGTATCGCGATCCTGCTCTGCGCATCCTGGCTTATCGCCAGCGCCTGCATTGCACCCGCTCGCACCCCCGACCCCTGCGCGATCGCGCCGAGCCGGTGACGTCACCGTAGCAGATGGACCATGGAGCAAACCCCGGCCTTGTGCAAGCGCACAAGCGGACGCCTGAGGTGCCTTCCACCCTGAATTCGCCGTAATCAACGCTCAACGTGCAATTCTGGAAGTAATTTGTTAGGCTTTCACCGATGTCCGCGAACGAGGGACCCCTGTTGATCTCCCGCCGTCTCCTGCTTGCCGCTGGTGTGACCATCCGCTCCCTTTGGCCGGACCACGGGGAGGCCGCCGTACCCTCGGCGCGGCAGAACAGCACCAAACCCCCCAAGCCCGCTCCTCCGCTCGTCATCCTCGACCCCGGGCACGGCGGCAAGGACCCCGGCGCCATCGGCGTATCCGGCACCTATGAGAAGCACATCGCGCTCGCGGCGGCACAGGAACTCCAGCGCCAGCTCACCGCTGGCGGACGGTACAGGGTTGAACTCACGCGGACGCGCGACGTGTTCATCCCGCTCGAACAACGCGTCGCCTTCGCCCAGCGCCGTGGCGCCGCGCTGTTCGTCTCGATGCATGCCGACGCACTGGGGGATCACGGCGTGCGCGGGGCCAGCGTCTATACCCTGGCCGAGGCGGCCTCCGACCGGCAGACCGCGGCCCTGGCGCGGCGGGAAAATGCCGCCGACCGGTTCGGCGGCCCCGGCTTCCACGACGCCCCGCCCGAAGTCTCGCGCATCCTCTCCAGCCTGGTCCGGCAGGAAACCCGGCAGGGTTCCGCACGTTTGGCCAGCCGCGTGGTGGGCGAACTCGGGCACGACCTGCCGCTGATCCAAAACCCCTCGCGCCACGCCGGCTTCATGGTGCTCAAGGCCGCCGACATTCCTTCCGTGTTGGTTGAGATGGGCTTCATGTCCAATCGCGAGGATGAAACGGCGCTCCGCCGTCCCGAGCACCGCGCCAAGGTCGCCTCCGCGATGCGCCGCGCCGTCGACGGATGGTTTGCCATGCAGCACGAGCGCTCCGCCGGGCTGCCGCCCGCGCAGGGCTGAGGCGCGGTGCTACCGCCGGCAGCACGATCTGGTGTAACTGCGCGCGCATGAACCAACCTCTCACAGCCGGCGACCCGCTGGGCGGGCGCAGGCGCCCTCGCGCCGAGCCGCCAAAAGCGGCCACGGCCAACCAGGCGCCGGATGCACCCGAGGCAGCTCCGGTCGCGCCTGCCGCAGCCACCAAGCCGAAGCGCGAGAAACAAGCCAAACCCCGTCGCAAGCCGGCACCTCTGGCATGGGTGCGCCGGCTGATCTCTCTGGTTTTCGGCCTCTTCATTCTCGGTGCCGTCGCCGGCGCGGTCGTGCTCTACGCCGGCTACCAGCGCTTCAGCGCCGACCTGCCGGACCTCGAGAACCTGCGCGATTATCAGCCGAGGGTGATGAGCCGCCTCTACACCGGCGACTCGCGCCTGCTGGCCGAACTCGCCACCGAGCGGCGCATCTTCGTGCCTGCCCGCGCCATCCCTGACATCGTCAAACAGGCCTTCATCTCGGCCGAGGACCAGAACTTCTACACCCATAAGGGCGTGGACCCGGTCGCCATCGCCCGCGCGGCCATCACCGACATCCTGCAATACGGCCAGGGCCGCCGCCCCATCGGCGCCTCGACCATCACCCAGCAGGTCGCCAAGAACATGCTGCTGACCAACGAGGTCTCGATCGCCCGCAAGGCCAAGGAGATGATCCTGGCCGCGCGCATCGAGCAGTCGCTCAGCAAGGAGCGCATCCTCGAGCTCTATCTCAACGAGATATTCCTCGGCCTGCAAAGCTACGGCGTGGCGGCCGCGGCGCAGACCTATTTCAACAAATCGCTCGACGAAATCACCCTGCCCGAGGCGGCCTTCCTCGCGGCCCTGCCCAAAGCCCCCAACAACTACAACCCCTTCCGCTTCCCCGATGCCGCCCGCGCCCGGCGCGACTGGGTGATCGACCGCCTCGCCGATGACCGCGCCATCACCGCCGAGCAGGCCGCCCAGGCGAAGGCAACGCCGATCGCCCCCTCGCCGTTCCGCCGGCCCGAGGTCGTCGCGGGTGGCGAGTATTTCGGCGAGGAGGTGCGGCGCACCCTGGTCGAGCGCTTCGGCGCCGATCGCACCACCCAGGGCGGGCTCATGGTCCGCACCACGCTCGACCCGGTCCTGCAGCTCGCCGCCGACAAGGCGCTGCATGACGGGTTGATGCGGTATGACCAGCGGCGCGGCGGCTGGCGTGGGCCGGTGGCGCATGTCGAGGCGTCCGGTGCCTTCCGCCAGAGCTGGACCAACGCGCTGGCGCAAACGCCCCGCCCCGCCGGCCTGCTGCCCGAATGGCGGCTGGCGGTGGTGATCGAGGCGAGCGACGCCGAGGCTCGGCTGGGATTCATGGAACGCGCGCCCGGCACCAGCATCGTACAGCCACGCGTGCTGCCCATGCAGCTCGCCGATCTCGGCTGGGCGCGGGCGCTGAAAGAGGGCAAACCCGGACCGGCGCCGCGCAAAATCGCCGAGGTGGTGGTGCCCGGTGACCTCGTAATGGTCGAGACCGCCCCGGCGATCGCCGCGCAGGGCCGCAACCCCGCCCGGCCGGAGCGCCTGCTGCTGCGCCAGGTGCCTAAGGTGCAGGGCGCACTGGTGTCGATCGACCCGGCGACCGGCCGCGTGCTGGCGATGTCAGGCGGCTGGAGCTTCGAGCTCAGCCAGTTCAACCGCGCCACGCAAGCCAGCCGCCAGCCCGGCTCCAGCTTCAAGCCCTACGTCTATCTGACAGCGATGATGGCCAACATCCCGCCATCGCAGAAATTCCTCGACGCCCCGTTCGTGGTCGACCAGGGCGCGGCCGGCAAATGGCGGCCAGGCAATTTCGAGCTGGATTTTAACGGCCCCGTACCGCTGCGCGTGGCCCTTGAGAAGTCGCTTAACCTCGTCACCGTCCGCGTCGCCGACCGCGTCGGCATGCAGGCGGTGGCGCAGACGGCCATCGGGCTGCACGTGGTCGACGACATGCCCCGCGTCCTCCCGGCGGCGCTGGGCGCGGTCGAAACCACGGTGATGCGCAACGCCGCCGGTTACGCCGCACTCGCCGCCGGCGGCCGCGAGGTGATCCCGACCCTGATCGACAGCGTGCAGGACCGCGACGGCCGCGTCCTGTGGCGCGCCCCCGCCCCTGATTGCGCCGACTGCGATAACCCGGCGCGACCGCCGCAGCTCAGCGATCCGCGCAAGCAGGTGGTGGATGCCGCCAGCGTGTTCCAGATCGTCACCATGATGCAGGGCGTCGTCACCCGCGGCACCGGCGTCGCGGCCGGCGCCGGGCTCAACCGCCAGATCGCCGGCAAAACCGGCACCAGCCAGGAATTCAACGACGCCTGGTTCGTCGGCTTCACGCCCGACCTCGTCACCGCCGTCTGGATCGGTTTCGACACCCCCACCACGCTCGGCAACAACGAGACCGGCAGCGCCAATGCAGCTCCCGTGTGGCATGATTTCATGGCCGTCGCGCTCAAGAACCGGCCGAACCTCAAGTTCGTCGCCCCGCCCGGCGTCACGCTGGCCTCCTGGGACAGCGGCTCCGGCCAGGTGACGGATGCCTTCAAGACCGGCCAGGTACCTGGCGCATCCGGCCCGGTGGGTGGCGCGCCACCGACGACCATCGCCACCGACGGCGAGGCCGCAGTGGCCAAGCCCGCCAAGCCGACCGCCGGCGGGGTCGACAGCTCGATGGACGGGCTGTATTGACGCGCCCCTGAATCCTCTCCCGCCCGTTCAACGGAAGCCGAGACCATGTCCGCCGAATCCGACGCCCTCAACGAACAGATCAAGCAGTCCGTCGCGCTGCTGAGGAGGCATCTTTGACTGGGATGTCGCCCTCCCCCGCCTCGAGGAACTGAACCACCGCGCCGAGGACCCCGACGTCTGGAACGACGCCGCCAAGGCCCAGGAGCTGATGCGCGAACGCAACCGCCTCGCCGGCCTCATCGAAGGCGTCATCAAGCTTGAGACCGACGTTGCCGACACCATCGAGCTGATCGAGATGGCCGAAGCCGAGGGCGAGGCGGCGATGGTGACCGACGGGCTCGCCACGCTGCGCGACCTCGCCGAGGAAGCCAAGCGGCGCGAGATCGAGAGCCTGCTCTCCGGCGAGGCCGACAGCAATGACTGCTACATGGAAATCAACGCCGGCGCCGGCGGCACGGAAGCGCAGGACTGGGCCGAGATGCTCATGCGCATGTATTCGCGCTGGGCGGAAAAGCACAGCTACAAGCTGCAACTGCTCGACCAGAGCGAG
>CAIWAJ010000335.1:0-1815 GCA_903910565.1 uncultured Rhodospirillales bacterium | reverse complement strand
TCCAGCCGACGCCGACGCCGAGGCGGAAGCGGCCCTCGGAGAGGATATCGAGGCAGGCGGCCTGCTTGGCGACCAAAGCGGCCTGGCGCTGGGAGAGGATCAGCACGCCGGCGGCGAAGCCGATCTTGGAGTTGACGCCGGCGAGGTAGCTGAACAGCACGAAGGGGTCGTGATAGGCGGTGGCGGTGGTGCCCATGCGGCGGCCGGCGGTGTCGGCCGCGGGGTTCTTGCCGAGGACGTGGTCAGGCCCGACGAGATAGTCATAGCCGAGCGCTTCAGCGGCCTGCGCGTAGTCGCGCAGGATGGCCGGCCCGGCGCCGATATCGCCGACCGGCAGAGATGCTCCGATGTGCATGCTGTCCTCCCCAATGAATTCGCGGGGAGGTTAGAGCAAGGCTGCGGGCCGGGCCAGTGGGAAGCCGGTGATACGTTAGCCGGCGGTGGGGCGCGGGGTGTTCACCCGCCGTTGCAGATGCATCAGCATCTCAGCGGTGTTCATGGCGGGATCGACATCGCGCGGTTTGAAGCCGGTGCCCTCGATGATGTCCGTCCGGTTTGCCTTGGCATAGAGGCGCGGCGGCAGTGCGGGATCGTGCTTGTCGGTCAGGCGCGGGGGGATCGAGGTCCATTCCGAGGTGCGGGGCGCGTCGGCGGGGCCGTAATAGAGATGCATCGTCCGGCGGGAGGCCGAGCCGAGCTTAAGCTTGCCGGCATGGATGCAGCGGGCGTGGAAGATGAAGGCCGAACCGGCGGGGCCGAGCGCATCGAACTCCATGCCGGGCAGGACCTCCTCCGGGCGCATGTCCACCCGGCCGGCATGGGTCTGCGGGACGATGCTGAAGCAGTGATCGCGCTCGGTGACGTCGGTGAGGTAGTAGACGACGGAGATCGCGTTGATTTCGTGCCGGCGCTCGAAACTGCGGATGATGTCGCGGTGCCAGCCCTTGAGCTCGCCCGTGGTGTCCGTGGGGTTGCGGATCATCAGCGAGAGCTCTTCGAAGGCGATGTCATCGCGCAGGAGTTTTTGCACGGTGCGCAGGATTTGCGGATTCTCGATCGCGCCGTCGAAGGCATCCGTGCGTGGCAGCACATCGACGGTCTGGATGAAGGATGGGCTGAAATGCGCCCATTCATCGGGGTAGTCAGCGATGTAGCGATCGAAGGCGGCGTTGAGAGTGCGGACCTCGGTGGGGGTGAGCGCGTTCGGGATGACGACGAAGCCACGGTCGTCAAACTCGGCGATGATCCGGTGATCGGCTTCGTTTTGCATGGGAGCGCCTCCGCAATCCGCAGGGAGGATAGGGGGCGATCCGGCTGTTTTACAATCTGGATGCGCTTGGAATCGCCTGGCCGCGGAGCGCAAAAAAGAATCGCTCCCGACCCTCGCAGCGGGCGAAGGGCCGGCATAGAGTGCAGCAGGATCATAGGAGGCCGGGATGCTGCATAACACGAAGGATTCGATGCTGCGCGCGCGCGCCGCGAAAGTCGTGCCCGGGGGCATGTGGGGGCATCAGAACGCCGCCAATCTGCCCGAGGGCTATCCGCAGTTCTTCGCCTCCGGCAGCGGCTGCCGGGTGCGCGTTGTGGATGGGAATGAGTATATCGACTTCATGTGCTCCTGGGGTCCGGTGGTGCTCGGCCATCACCATCCCGAGGTGGAGGCCGCCGCGGCCCGCCAGGCGGCGATGGGGGACTGCCAGAATGGGCCGAGCGAGGCGATGGTGGAGCTGGCGGAACTGCTGGTCGACACCATTCCGCATGCCGACTGGGTGCAGTTCCAGAAGAACGGCACCGATGCCACCACCATGGCCGTGG
>CAIWAJ010000334.1:0-3447 GCA_903910565.1 uncultured Rhodospirillales bacterium | reverse complement strand
CCGGCCAGCATGAGGGCTTCGAAAAGGGTCGATTTGCCGCTGCCATAGGGGCCGATGATCGCCGCCGCGCGGGGGCGATGCGTGCCGCCCCCATTGGATTGTCCTGACATAAGGCGCCTCCGTTCGGGCCGCCTGCGCGGCTTCGTTGCTTGTCCCGGCGCCGTGCGGCACGAGAGATTGCGTCGGCGAGGCGCCGTGCGGCGATGCTAGCGCGAATGCGCGGCCATGCGAACCACCTCTTGCCGAACCGGGCCGACGCGCGCACATCCCGGCCATGCTTCACATCGCCAAGCTCTCCGTCGGCACCAGGGATCTCGATGACATGCGAGAATGGCAGGCCGAGCGCCTCGCCCGCACCGGCACCCTGTACCACCAGACCCGCAACTTCCCCCGCCGCACCGCGGAAGTCCTGGATGGCGGATCGATCTATTGGGTGATCTCCGGCAGCATGCTGGTGCGCCAGCGCGTGCTCGATATCGTGGCGGCCACATGGGACGACGGCAGCGCCTGCGCTGCGATTCATCTGGACCCTGAACTGGTGCCACTCGCCGGCCGCCCGACCCGGCCGTTCCAGGGCTGGCGCTATCTGGAGCCCGCCGCGGCCCCGCCGGATCTCGGCAGTTCGGCGGCGGCATCCGGCGCCGAGGATCTGCCCGAGTCGATGCGTCGCGAACTCGCGTCCCTCGGACTGCTGTAGGTCAGAGATGCCCGACGGGGTCCGCGCCGGCGGCGATGCTATCGAGCGCGGCGTGGCGGCGGATGACGACCGTGTCGGTCGAGGGGATCTCGATCAGCCCATCCCCCTTCAGCTTGGTCAGCGTGCGGCTGACCGTCTCGATGGTGAGGCCAAGATAATCGGCGATGTCGCTGCGGGTCATCGGCAGCAGCACCGTCTCGGCGCTGCCGGGCTTGTGGCCGAGGCAGTGCACCGGCATTTCCGACCGCGCGATGAGGAAGGAGGCCAGCCGCTCGCGCGCCGTCTTGCGGCCGAGCAGCAGCATCTGCTCCTGCGCCGCCACCAGCTCGTTGGAGGCCACTTCGAGCAGGCGCTTCTCCATCGCCGGGAAATCATCGAGCAGCGCGCGCAGCTTGGGCCGCGAGAAGCGGCAGATGCGCATCGGCTCCACCGCCTCGGCGCTGAAGGAATAGGACGAAGACACCGCGAGGCCGAGGAAATGCCCCGGCCCGGCGAAACCCGTGATCTGCCGCCGCCCATCCGGCAGCAGCTTGAACAGCTTGGCGGTGCCGGCGGTGACGTTGAAGAAATTTTCCGCCGGGTCTCCCTCGTCGATGAAGCAGCGCCCGGGCTCGATCGACAACTGCACCGCCACCGCGGCCAACCGGTCGAGATCACGGCCATCGATGGCGTTGCACACGCTGTGCGCCCGCGCGCCGCAATGCGCGCAGTCATTCCCGCTGCGATGGGGGTCGACAAGCAGAGGCCGGGCGCGGGTGACTGACATGAAACCAATCGGCGAATTTTCTTCGCCGCCTCGCCAATATGCGCCTGTCATAGCCGGCGAAACCGCTTATTGGAACCGCCCGGCGTCTTGATACGTCGCGCGCTTTGATCTGCGTCAACGCGCTTGCACACTCTATCGCACATCATGGGCCGGCACGTCATCATCCCATGGTTACCTAAATGTCCGGTTTCGCGTGTCATCCGTTGCGGCCGGACCAGGCTCCCGGCGTCTATCCCCTGGTTCGCGAGGCGATTCCGGGGATCGATCTCAAGGCCTGGTTACAGTTCGCCCGCCGCATCACCGACCCTCGCAAAGCCGGGCGCGAGGGGATCATGGTGGTCACCCGCAAGCCGCGGCTCCTGCCCTGCGGCCTGTTCGTCTATCGGCGGGAGGACGACCTCGAGCGCGGCCCCGTTCTGGTGGCCGAGCACTTCGTCGCCGTCGACCTGCTCGACGCCGAGCCGGTGATGCAGGCGCTGATCGACGAGTTGGACGGGTTGGCCAAGCGCCTGGGCTGCGGCGCCATCCGCGCGATGGTGATGAGCCCCTCGTCGCTGCTCGCCTCGGGCCTGCACGCCGCCGGCCACCGGCCGGAGGGGGCGGCGCTATGGAAGGATATCGCCGAGCCCGCCGCCGGCAGCGCGACGATCCCGACGCGCTGAACAGGGCTGCTCCGCCGCCGCTTGCGCGGGAGCGGCGGGGATGGCCATGAAGGCGGCCATGAATGCCCAAGTCGCCCTGCCGATCTTCCTGCTCGCCGCAGCGGGCTTCCTCTCCTCCGCCGGCTCGCGGGTGATCGACCCGCTGCTCTCGGTCATCGCCGCCGATTTCGCCACCACCGTGCCCGCGGTCTCGGTGGTGGTGGCGGCCTATACGCTTCCCTACGGCCTGTTCCAGATCGCCATCGGCCCGGTGGGCGACCGCGTGGGCAAGCTGCGCGTGGTTTTGTGGGCGCTGGTCGCGTTTGCCATCGGCACCGGCGCCTGCGCCTTCGCCACAGGCGTGCTCTCATTGGCCGCGCTGCGGGTGGTGGCGGGGGCCGCGAGTGCGGCGATCATCCCGGTCGCCATGGCCTATGTGGCCGACGCGGTGCCCTACGCCGAACGGCAGGTGACGCTGAGCCGCTTCCTCAACGGCATCGTGCTCTCCCAACTCGTCGCGGGGCCCTTGGGCGGGGTGTTCGGCCAATATGTCGGCTGGCGCGGCGTGTTCCTGCTGCTGGCGATCGGCGGCTTCGCGCTCGCGCTTGGGCTCGCGCTGCGCCGGCGCCATTTGCCGGACCCGCGCAACCATGGCGGCAGCCTCAGCCTCAACAATTTCATCGTCATGGCCCGCCACGCCGGGGCGCGGCGCATTCTGGTCTTCGGCATGCTGGATGGCATGCTGCTGATGGGCTGCTTCCCCTTCCTCGCCCCCTACATGCACGAGGCATTCGGCCTGTCCTACGCCAGCGTCGGCCTGGTGCTGGCCTCCTTCGGTATCGGCGCGCTGGCCTATACCCGCAACGCCCGCCGCCTGGTGCCGCGCCTCGGCGAGGGCGGCTGCGCGCTCGGCGGCGGGCTGCTGATGGCGGCCGCCGTCGCCGCCGGGGTGCTGGTGCCGGTATGGTGGGTGTTCATCCCGGTCGAGGCGGCGATGGGGCTCGGCTTCTACATGCTGCACGGCGTGATGCAGGCCCGCGCCACCGAGTTGCTGCCACAAGCCCGCGCCACCGCCGTCTCGGCCTTCGCCTTCGTGCTGTTCCTCGGCCAAAGCATCGGCGCGCTGGTGATCGGCTTCGCGATCGCCCATGGCGGCTATCGCCTGGCCTTCCTGCTCGATGCCGCGACGATCGTGATTTTCTGCGTCGCGCTGCGGCGAATTCTGCGCACCGCACCGGCCTGAAACGTCACACAGGCTTGCTTGTCAGGCCCGGCATCCCCGCCCATGATGCGCCCCAAGGCCGCACCGTCGGCCAGGAGGATTGCGCCATGACCACCGGATT
>CAIWAJ010000333.1:0-3912 GCA_903910565.1 uncultured Rhodospirillales bacterium | reverse complement strand
GCGCGCGAAGGGCGAGACCGTCATCGGTGCCACCGCCATGCCGGCCGAAACCAGGGAGACGGCGAGGCTGCGCTGGCGGTCAAACCACAGCACGACGGTTGCCATCAGCGGCGAGAAAATCGCCGCCGTGCCGATGCCGACCAGGAGGCCGTAGACGATCTGGAATTCCAGCAGCGAGGTGGCGCGGCTCGCCAGCGCGGTGCCGAGGCCGAGCATCACGCTGCCGATCAGCAGCACCGGGCGGGGCCCGATGCGGTCCGACAAGGCGCCCCACAGGAAGGAGGCGGGGGCCATGGCGAGGAAGTTGATGGTCATCGCACTCGAAATCCCGGCGCGGGACCAGCCGGTGGCGGCCGCCATGGGGTCGAGGAAGACGGCGAGGGAGAACATCGTGCCGGCTGACATACAGCCGAGCAGCGCGCCAAGGGCGACGATGATCCACCGGTAGCGCTCCGTCATCGTGTCCCCCTCGCCTTTTCGGCCTAAGCAGCCAGATAATCCGCAAAATAATCGGCCGACGTCAATCTTTTCGCGGTGAAGCCCATGCGGTGGGCTTCGGCGGCGAAGGCGTCGATCTCGTGAGCGCAGGCGTCATAGCCGACGGGGTGGAAGTCCGTCCCCATGGCGGCGATGGTCTTCTCCAACTCCTCCTCCAGCCACGGCGTGGCATAGGGGAAGCCGCGGATGGAGGCGACGAACATCGCCTCGGCGGCGGCGAAGGCGTCGGTGAGGGATTTGGCGATCCAGGGGTTCGCCTCGAACAGCGCGCGGCGGATGACGATAAGGTGCTGCGGCGGGAAGCAGCGCGTGGCGGTGAAATACCCCTCCTCCACCGGGCGGAAATCCGGGAACAGTCGCGCAATCGGGCCATGCACGGGGTGATAGCGCTCGGGCCGTGGCGGCGAGAGGATGGCGTCCAATTCGCCGTCGATCAGCATGCTCGACAGTGAGCGGTCGGCCGGCGCGTTGAACACCCCCTCCGGCAGTTTCTGGTCGAACGGCGCCGACCACGGGGCATCGATATTGCCGATCCACCAGGTGAAGCTCTCGGGCGGCGCGCCGAGATGGCGCAGGAGGTGGCGGTACCAGATGCTGCCCGAGGCAGTGTAGCTGTAGGAGCCGACGCGGGCGCCCTTGAGATCGGCGATGGAGCGGATCGGGCCGCCCTTGCGCACATAGATGTCGCGCGCCGTGAAGTTGCGCAGCGGGAAAATGGGCAGGCCGACATTCATTTGGTCACCCCGATCGACCGCATAGAGATGCTGCGCGCAAGACCATTCGCCGCCATCCACATCGGGGGAACGGGCGGCGAGGCTCAACGCATTGGCCCGCTTCGGCCAGGAGCCGCTGTCACCTAGCGCCATGGTGAGTTCGATCCCCTGCGGCTTCACCGCGCCGGTGGCGAGCGGCATGACGCGGGCATAGTCAGCGCAGGCGAGGGTAATCTTCAGGTCGGCCATGGGGGTCCTCGTGGAACGGGGGAGTTCGGCAGGATTGACCACGAGCGCGCCGAGGGCAAGGCGGGCGCCCCGTGATCAAGAAATTTTTCCAAAATGAGGAAATCACGCTTGACTATCATCCATCAGTTCTTTATATGTTCTTTATGAACCATATGGAGTGACGAAGCAAGGATGCCCCGATCGACCGCCCTGCCGAGCAAGCACGCTCCCGGCATCACCGCCCTGCTCGGCGGAATGCTGGGTGTGCTGCTATACGCAGTGCTTTGCCCGATGTGGGCCTGGGCGCGGCGGAGCGGTGCGTACTCTCGGGCAACACAGCTCGAAGGGGTCGTCGCCGCGGTGCTCGAGGCGGAGTCCGCCATCACGCTCGAACTGGAGCCGATCGAGGAGTGGGAATGGCGGCCGGCGCCCTGGCGGGCCGGTCATCTGCTGCCCGCGCGCCATCGCCGCGCCCTCGCCATCCCCCTGCCCTGCCGTAAACTCAGGCTCTGCGCGGTCGGCCGCGGGCCTCCGTCGCCCGCATCCTTGTCAGCATCGCTCCTAACCGGCATGGCCTGAAGTCCGTGCGCGGTCGCGCACCCATGCCTATCGTCTAGACCTGGAACTCCTCCATCCGCTCCACCGAGCCGCGCAGCGCGTCGGACCAGGCCTTGGAAAGGCGACGGAAGTATTCGTCGTCGTTGTCGATCCGGCGGACCTGGCGGATGTCGAGCGACCCGGTTTCGTAGACCAGGAGGTCGATCGGCATGCCCACCGAGAGGTTGGAGCGCATGGTGGAATCGAAGGAGAGCAGGATCAGCTTGGCGGCCTCGCCGAGGCGCATGGAGGACTGGGTGACGCGGTCGAGGATCGGTTTGCCGTATTTATGCTCGCCGATTTGCAGATAGGGCGTGTCGTCCGTTGCCTCGATGAAGTTGCCCTCGGCGTAGATCTGGAACAGCCGCGGCGGCTCGTTGCCGATCTGGCCGCCGAGGATGAAGGAGGCGGCGAATCCGGCGCTGGCTTCGAGGGCTGGGCCGTCGACATCGCGGATGTCGCGCACCGCGGAGCCGATCAGGCGGGCGGCGCGATACATCGAGGTGACGGTGAAGAGCGTGGGGCGTTTGGGGTCGGGCTCGGCCTCCATCTGCTCGTTCAGCACGCTGACGACGGACTGGGTAACGGCGAGGTTGCCGGCGGTCAGCAGCACAAGCGAGCGGTCACCGGGCTTGTTCCAGTAATGCAGCTTGCGGAAGCGCGAGATGTTGTCGACGCCGGCGTTGGTGCGGGTATCGGCGGCGAAGACGATACCCTGATCGAGGCGAAGGGCGACGGCGTAGGTCATTGTTGCGGGCTTTGCTGCTGCACCTGGACGTGAACCTCGAGCGACTCATCGCCGCCACCACGGCGCGAGCCTCGAATCGGGGCAGCATAGGTCGCATCGAGCGCGGCCGCCAACCGCACGTAGCGGTCGGTCGGGCAGATGAGATTGGCGACATCGAAGCCGATCCAGCCGAGCCCGTCGACCCAGGCTTCGGCCCAGGCGTGGTGGGCGGGTTCCACCGGGCCGGCCTCCATCAGCAGGTAGCCCGTCACATAACGGGCGGGAATGCCGGCAACGCGGGCAGCGGCGATGAAAATATGAGCATGGTCCTGGCAGACCCCCTGCCCCGACGCCAGTGCCTCGGCGGCCGTGGTTTCGGCGCCGGTGACGTCGGTGCGGTATTCGACCTTGTCGCGGATGCGGGCCATGAGATCATGCAGCCAGGGCACCGTGCCGCCCGGGGGAATGGGGGTCACCAGCGCCTCGATCGCGGCGTCGGGGGCGGTGAGCGCGGTGCGGCGGAGGTACACGCGCAGCGGCACGGTTTCGGCGAGGCCGCGCACCAGGCCGGCGCGGTCCTCCACCTCGACATGGCCGCGGGCGGTGATCTCCACCAGGCGGTGTGGCCCCTCGACGGTGAGCAGATGCAGCGCGTTGCCGAAGCCGTCCCGCGTTTCGGTGAGGCGGCCGGTGGGGTGGGAGACGATCTGCCAGTCGATCGCGCGTTGGCCCTCGAAGCTGCAGGGGGTGAGCCGCAGGCTCTGGATGCTGTAGGAGGCTTCCGAGGTGTAGTGGTAGCGGGTGGTGTGTTCGATCGAGATTCGCATCGACGCCGCCGATCAGCCGTTGAAATGGTAGGCGCTGGCGATTTCACTCGCCAGGCGGTTGTTGTTCGCGATGAACGCGACCAGGAAGTCATGCAGCCCGGCTTGCAGGATGTGCTTCATGTCGCCGCCCTGGAGTTGCCGAAGGGTGGATTCGGCGGTGGCGGCGCAGGGCGCCACGGTACCGTAGGACTCCGCGAGCCCGGCAAGGCTGGCCGCCAGCTCCATGTAGCAGGAGCGCAGCGAGCGCGGCATTTCGTGGTTGACGATGAGGAAATCCGCGATGGGCCAGGGCTTGACGGCATCGCGGTAGACCCAGCGGAAG
>CAIWAJ010000332.1:0-16944 GCA_903910565.1 uncultured Rhodospirillales bacterium | reverse complement strand
GCGATCTCGCGGGCGGCGACCGAGATGGTGCCGCAGCTTTCCGCCATGGTGGCGAGCACGCCGGAAAGCGTGTCGAGCAGGCCGTTCAGGCCGCCGCAAAGCGTGCCGATTTCGCCGGACTTGCCGGTCATGTCGATGCGCTGGCTGAGGTCATTGCCCTGCGCCGCCTGCACGATCTCCTGGGTCTCGGCCACCGCGCGCTTGAGGGCATCCGAGGCCTCGATCTGCGCCGTCACGTCGGTGGCATATTTCACTACCCGGAAGGCGCGGCCGCCCTGGTCAAGCACCGGGTTGTAGCTGGCCTGGATCCAGACCTCGCGGCCATCCTTGGCGATCCGCTTGTAAACGCCGGCATCGTATTCACCGCGCCCGAGCTTGTCCCAGAAGGCCTTGTATTCCGCCGTGCCGCGCTGACCGGGCTCCACAAACATGGAATGATGCTGGCCGACGATCTCCTCCAGCCGGTAGCCAAGCGTGGCGAGGAAATTGCCGTTCGCCCTCAGGACGCGCCCATCCAGGCTGAATTCGATCACCGCCTGGGACCGGTCGATTGCGGCGAGCTGGCCCTGCTGGGTGCGCAGCTCCGTCACGTCCATCCATTCCAGTATGTTGCCGTCATAGACACCGGCCTCATCGTGGCTGGCGCTGACGTTGAGGGCGAACTTGAGGTCGCCCACCGTGATGTCGGTGCGGAACGGCAGCTTCGATTCATCAGCCAGCATGCGGCGCTGATGGCGGGGGTCGCGATGAAAGGTATCGATGTTCATCCCCACGATATGCTGGGCATCGAAGCCGGGCCACAGCTTGCGAAAATTGTCCTGGTTGCGCATCAACAGCTCGCGGGTGGTGCGGTTGACGCCGGTGACGACGAAATCGCGGTCGACCGTCATCACCGCCACCGAGATGTTGTCGAGCGCCTCCCGCGCGCGGCGGCCGAGTACCTCCTGCCGGGTGGCCGCGGTGACGTCCCGCGCAAGCACCAGCATGCAGACCGACCCCTCGTCGGCCATCACCGGGATGCCGATGAGATCCAGCATGACCGTCGCGCCATTGGCGCCAGCATGCCGGAGCCGGGCCTCGGCAGGTTCCCCGCGGCCGATCTGGCCGGCAAAATCCCGCGCGGCCTGGCTCTTGCCTTCCGCCTCCACCAGCAGCGCCGCATACGGCCGTCCGCGCACCCCCTCCTCGGTGAGGCCGAGCAGGGCGCAGAACCTGTCATTCGCGGCGGCCACGCAGCCGTCCCGGGTCAGCTCGAACATTGGCTGATGCTGGGCAAGCGCCTCAAGCACCAACTGCTGATGGCGGACAGCGGCACGGCGGTCGCGCGCGGCGCGACGATCGGAGAAGCCGGGGATCAGGGACTGTAGGCTGCGTTGAACGAACATGACATGCCTTCCGGTGCGTCAGGCGTTGAAGGAAACGATCGCGGGCAGAGCCGCATCGGCGGGGAAATTGAGGAGTTGGTCGAGCGAGACGAGGGCGACCATCCCGCGGTCAAGCGGCACGAGACCGGCGAGCAGGCTTTCAGGCCCGTCATTGCCGACGTCAGGCACCGGGCGAATATCGGCCGGCGAAATCGCGATGATGTCGGAGACGGCATCGACCAGGAGCCCGGCGGTGCGGCTGCCGGTCTGGATGATCACCACGACATGCATCGCCGTCGGCTCGGTCGCGCCCTGGCCGAAGCGTGCGCGCAGATCGAGAATCGGCACGATGATGCCGCGCAGGTTGATCACGCCCCTGATCCAGGCCGGCGCGTGCGGAATGGCCGTGGTCGCCGTCCAACCCTTGATCTCGCGCACCGCCATGATGTCGAAGCCATATTCGGCAGCCCCCAGCGTGCAGGTGATGAACTGCCGCATTGCCCCGGTCGCCTGGGCGGCCAGCGCGCCAGCTGTGGCCGCGGGGGAAGACATCGCCTCGGCGAGTTCCATGTCGGTGATCCTTCCGGACTAGTGCAGCGCGAGCGCGGGTTCGGCCGCCGGGCGCGGCGGTGGCGCCGGGCGCGCGCTCGTCGCCAGCCCCGGAATGTCCAGGATCAGCGCGACCCGCCCGTCACCCAGAATGGTCGCTCCGCCGATCCCATCGATCGGGCCGTAATTTGCCTCGAGGCTCTTCACCACCACCTGTTGCTGGCCCACCAGGTCGTCCACCACCAGGCCAAGCCGCCCGGCATTGTCGGTCTCGACGATCACCACGATGGCGCGCGAGGCATCGGTCACCGCATCGGGGATGCCCAGGCGTTCGTGCAGCGGCAGCAGGGGAACATAGCCGCCGCGGATCGACAGCACCGCACCGCGGCCCGGCAGGGCCAAGATGTCGCTGGCCGGCGGGCGCAGGCTCTCGACGATGGCGCTGATCGGCAGGATGAACGCCTCCGCCCCAACCGAGACCACCAGCCCGTCCAGCACCGCCAGCGTCAGCGGCAATGACAGCAGGAAGCGCGAACCGGCGCCGAAGCGAGACTCGACCGTGATCCGCCCGCCCAGCGCCTGGATATTGCGGCGCACCACGTCCATCCCGACCCCGCGGCCCGATACCGCCGAAACAACGGCGGCGGTGGAGAAACTCGGCAGGAAGATCAACTCATCCGTCTCGGCATCACTCAGCACCGCATCCGGCGCGATCAGGCCGCGTTCGCGGGCCCGGGCCAGCACGCGCGCCCGGTCGATGCCACGGCCGTCATCGCTGAGCTCGATGACGATGCGCCCGCTGCGTTGCTCGGCGGACAAGTGCACCGTACCCTGGCGCGGCTTGCCCGCGGCCTCGCGGACCTCCGGCGGCTCGACGCCATGATCCAGTGCGTTGCGCAGCAGATGGGTCAGCGGATCGGCCAGTTGCTCGACCACCGTCTTGTCGATCTCGGTGGCCTCGCCGGTGATGACCAGGCGAACCTCCTTGCCAAGCTGGGCCGACAATTCGCGCACCAGCCGCGGCATGCGGGCGAATACCGAGCGCACTGGCTGGGTGCGGATCGCCATCACGCCTTCCTGCAGCTCTCGCAGATGCTGGCTGAGCGTCTCCAACCCGCCGATCAGCCCGGGGCAGAGGTCGGGCGGTAGCTGGCCGCCAAGCTGCACCAGCATGGCCTGGTTGATTACCAGTTCACCCACCAGATTAACCAGCCGATCGACCTTGACCACGTCGACCCGCACCGACTGGGCCGCCGACGCCTCCGCCCGCCCGGCCAGTTGCGCCGGCGCTCCGGCGGCCTCGGGCTGCACCGCGGCCTCCGCCGCCATCAGCGGCTTGGCCACCTCTGCGGAGACGCGCGGCTCGATCTCCAGCGCGCAATCGTCGACGACAAACTCGAACACCTCCTCGACCTTGGCGCGCGGCGCGCTCGTCGTCAGGCCGAAGCTCCAGGTGATGTAGGCATCCTCCGGCTCAAGCCGGTCGAGCGCCGGCAGCGCCGACAGGTCGGCCCGCACCTCGACCGCCCCGAGCCGCCGCAACTCGCGCACCAGCAGCAGCGGCTCATTGGCGTTCCTGAACAGCGCCGGGTGCGGCCGGAACCGGATCTGCCAGCCCTGCACCGCCTCGCTGCCAGGTGCCGCCACCGCCACCGGCACGACCCGGCTTGTGTCCAACCCCGCCGCCCGGGCGAAGGCGCCGGCCAGCTCGGCCTCGATGCCATCCGCCAGCGCCTCTCCGCTCCGCTCGGCGGCAAGCAGATCGGCCAACATGTCGGCCCCACGCAGCAACAGGCCGATCAGCCCATCATCGAAGGCCAGCGCGCCGTCGCGCAGCAGGTCCAGCAGCGTCTCCATCACATGGGCGAGCGCCACCAGCCGGTCGAACCCGAAGGCCCCGCCGCCGCCCTTGATGGAATGGATCGCGCGGAACAGCGCATGCACCGTATCGCCATCGGCGCGCCCCTCGGCCAGCGCGGCGAGATGGGAATACGCGCTTTCCAGCAGCTCGGCGCTTTCCTCGAAATAGGTCGCCCGGAGATGATCGAAGTTCATGGCCGGCTCACGGAGACACGCGTTTGACGACGTCGATCAGCTTGTCCGGGTCGAACGGCTTGACCAGCCAGCCGGTGGCCCCGGCGCTCTTGCCCTCCGCCTTCTTGCCGGCGTCTGACTCGGTGGTCAGCATGAGGATCGGCACCGAACGGTGCTTGGGGTCGGCGCGCAGCGTGCGGATCAGGGTTACCCCGTCCATGACCGGCATGTTCAAATCGGTAATGATCACATCGGCCGGGCCGGCCTTCAGCACCTCGATCGCCTTCTGCCCGTCCTCCGCCTCACGGACCTGGTAACCCGCCTTGCGCAGGGTGAAGGCGACCATCTCGCGCATCGTGCGCGAATCATCGACGGTGAGCACATACTTTGCCATGGCAGTATCAATCCTCGCAGGGAATGGCCTGGTGCAGGCCAAGGTCGGTGATGGCGGCGCGCAGCACAGAGGATGCCTGGACGAGCCGGAACGGGAGGTTGCGGGCCCGCGCGGTCGCCGCCGCCGCCGCCAGGACCTGCAGGCAGGGCGTGGCAATCCACTCCACCGCCGCGCCATCGAGGCTCACACCGCCGTCGCCAAGCGCCGCGGTGAGATCACCGCACAGCCCTTCCGCCGCGGCGAGATCGAGCGTGGGTGGCAGGCTAAGGTCTGAAGCAGCGGCAATTGACATGTTGGCCCCGGGCATCTGAGTGATGTCGAACCGGCTGCGGTCCGACGGTTGAAGAATGGCGACGTGCCGTCTGGCGCGTCCGGTCTGAGCCGGGTGGGCTCAGAACAGCTCGATCGAGGCCCCTCCCCCGCCATTTGCGTGGTCGCCATGCGCCGCCCGCTGCGACTGCATGACGTAGGCGGCCTGCATCGGCCCGAGCAGCGCGGCCTCCACCGGCACCACCTCGCCGCGCAGCAGGAGCGCCGCCGCCAGGCCGGCGGCATGGCCGCCGACCAGGTCCAGCCCCGCGCTCACCTGCTCGAGCCGCTGGCGCGCGATGTCCTGCACCTGGGTGGCGCTCATCGCCGCGAGCGTGCTGGCGGCAATCTCGCCGCCCGTGCCGCGCGCCACCGCCAGCGTCGCCCGCGCGGCCTCGGCCAGCCGCGCAAACCCTGCCTCCGCCGCCTCGGCCTGAGCCTCCGCGGTTTCCAGCAGGGCGTCCTCGGTGCGGGTATCCAGCGCGTCCGACAGCCGCCGGCGCATGATCTCGCGCAACCGGCCCAACCCCTCCCCCACCGAGACCGAGACGCGCGCCGCCTCGTCGGCCAGGCTGCGCACCTCGTTGGCCACCACCGCGAAACCCTTGCCTGCATCCCCCGCCCGCGCCGCCTCGATGGTGGCGTTGAGCGCGAGCAGGCGCGTCTGCGCCGCGATCCTGGCGATCGCCCCGATGGCGGCCGAAAATCCCTGTGTCTCCTCGGCGATCTGCCCATAGATCAGCCGGTCGGCGCTGATCTGCGCGGTGCGCCCGCGGATCTGGTCGCGCAGGTCATGCACCGCCTGGCGCATCGCCGAGATATCGCGCGCACTGGCCGCCGTGGTCGCATGCGCCGCCGCCTCGGCCTCGGTCAGCAGGGTGAGCAACCCATGCACCTGATCGTCGAGCGCCCGCAGCCGGTCGATCCCGCCGAGCGCCGAGATTTCGGACTCCCCGATCGCCCCGGCAATCTGCCGGCCCAGGATATCCGCGACATCCCGATAGCGGCCGAGCTCGCCCGCCACCTCGTCCACCGGCGCCGCCGGCATCGGCGTGGCGCTGACGGACGGCATCACCGCAACCGGCCGCGCCACCACGACCGGCGCATCGTGCAACAACCGCAGCGCGAGCGCGCCGGCCATCGCAGCACCGCACAGCACCGCCACATCGCCACCCACCCCAGGGCCGGCGACATACCGCCAGGCCTGGGCGCTCACCAGCGCGCCGACCACGGTCAACACGCCGGCCCCGATCCGCCGACCCCAGCGCGTCGGCAATCCGATCCCGGTCATCCCCGCGGCACCGATGCTCTGGCTCATCGCGCGCAACCCTCCGCACCCACCCCGCCAGCGGCATGGCCGCGCGCGGACAACGCATCCGTGGACCAACGCGGGCAGAGGGATGGCGGAACCGCCGATGTGTTGACCATGGCGAACAGATTTATTGGACCCAGCTTAATAAAGTTCCAACGATGACGACGTCGCGGCGGCGCCCGTCCCCTCGGCCGCCGCTCATTGCGGCCCGCCCCGACATGTGAAATCCTCCCCTGCCGATGCACGCTGGTCCGCCGCCGACCGCGCCACGCCAGATGTGCTGTGAAGGAGGATGCCATGCCGGGAACACAGGTCTCGTTTGGGCAGCGCATCGCCGACCTCGCGCGCCTCCATCCCGCCACCATCGCCATCACCCTCGCCCGCCAGGACGGCAGCGAGGATCAGCTCGATTTCGCCGCGCTCGACCGCTGGGCCAACCGGGTGGCCCGCCTGCTCGCCGCCCGCGGGGTCGGCCCGGCGAGCATGGTCTGCATCGGCATCTACAACAGCCTCGAGCACTACGCCGCCACCTATGCCGCCTGGCGTCTCGGCGCCTGCACGCTCCCGCTCAGCCCGCGCATGCCCGATATCGAGTTTCGCGGCATCACCGAACTTGTCGCCCAACGCCTGGTGATCGCCGACCGGCCTGACGCCGACTTGCGCAAGGCCGACATCACCGCGCTCCGCGATGGCGGCGCCTGGGACGACGGGCCATTGCCAGACATCACCCCGCATCCCGGCAAGGCCATCGGCTCCGGCGGCTCGACCGGGCGATCGAAGATCATCGTCGAGCCGAAACCCTGGGCCCGCGTGCCGGGCGAACTGTCGCTCGCCTTCGTCGCCGGCCTGCGCACCGGCCAGACCCAGCTGGTCGCCGGCCCGCTCTACCACAACTCACCGTTCTCCTGGAGCCATTACGGCCTGTTCGAGGACCAGCATCTGGTGGTGATGGAGCGCTTCGACGCGGCCCTCGCGGTCGACCTGATCGAGCGCCACCGCTGCGGGTTCATGTTCCTCGCCCCCACCATGATGCAGCGCATCGTCCGCCTGCCCGATATCGAGCGCCGGGATCTCTCCAGCATCGAATCCGTGTTCCAGACCGCCGCGCCATGCCCGCAATGGCTCAAGCGGCGCTGGATGGAGCTGACGGCGCCGGAGAAGCTGGTCGAGGGCTTCGGCAGCAGCGAGGCGGCCGGCAGTTGCCGCATTCGCGGCGACGAATGGCTGGAACACCCCGGCAGCGTCGGGCGGCCCCACCACGCGACGCTGCGCATTCTCGACGAGGATTTGCAGGAGGTACCGACAGGCGAGGTCGGCGAGATCTTCTTCCGGCCCGACAGCCACCCCGAGCCGACCTACTACTATATCGGCTCCCCCCCGGCGAAGACCACGCCGGACGGCTTCATCAGCGTCGGCGACATGGGCTATGTCGACGCGCAGGGCTACCTGTTCCTCTCCGACCGCCGGGTCGACCTCATTATCCGCGGCGGCGCCAATATCTACCCCGCCGAGGTCGAGGCTGCGCTGTCGGAACATCCCGACGTGTCCGATGCCGTGGTGGTCGGCATCCCGCACGAGGAGCTCGGCAAGACCGTGCACGCCATCGTCGAGCCCCGCCCCGCCGCCGCGATCGACGAGCATGCCCTGCGCGACTGGATGCGGGTGCGGCTGACCCCGTACAAGCTGCCCGAGAGCTACGAATTCCTCTCCCCGCTGCCGCGCGATCCCTCCGGCAAGATCCGCCGCTCCGCCCTCGCGCGCGAACGCGCCGAAGCGCCCCGATGAGCGCTCCGCTCTACATCGCCGGCGTGGCCGAGACCCCGCTCGGCGAGGTGAAGGACCACAACGAACTCTCCATGCTCGCCCTCGCCGCGCGCGAGGCGCTGGCGGAGGCCGGGCTGCGGCTGCGGGACGTCGACGGGCTGTTCGTCAACTACATGGGCGAGGAAGGCTCGGTGCAGGTCGCCGAGTATCTCGGCATCACCCCGCGCTTCTCCGACAGCTCCGACCTCGGCGGCGCCGCCTTCGAGGCGCAGGTGCACCACGCCATGGCGGCGATCCAGGCCGGCTACTGCGAGGTGGCGCTGATCGCGTACGCCTCGCGCCAGCGCAGCCGCCGCAGCCGCTCCGTCGCCGCGCGGGCTCCGGCGATGGGCGTGCCGATCATGTACCAGTTCGAGGACCCCCACGGCCTGCCCCTGCCGATCGGCCGCTACGCCCTGATCGCGGCGCGCCACATGCACCAGTATGGGACGACGAGGGAGCACCTCGCCGAAATCGCCGTGGCGGCAAGGATGTGGGCGCAGAAAAACCCAAAAGCCTGGGTGCGCGATCCGCTCACCATCGCCGACGTCATCAACGCCCGGCCGATCGCCGAGCCGCTGCACCGGCTGGATTGCTGCCTGGTCACCGATGGTGGTGGCGCCGTGGTGGTGACCACCGCCGCCCGGGCGCGCGACGCGGCCAAGCGCGCGGTGCGCGTCATCGGCGCGGCGGAGAGCCACACGCACTGGCATATCTCCCAGATGGAGGACCTCACGGTCTCCGCCGGCGCCCGCACCGGCGCCGAGGCGTTCGGCATGGCCGGGATCAAGCCGTCCGACGTCGACGTGCTGGAGCCCTATGACAGCTTCACCATCACCGTCCTGCTCGCGCTCGAGGATCTCGGCTTCTGCAAAAAGGGTGAGGGCGGCGCGTTTGTCGCCAGCGGCGCGCTGCGGCCAGGTGGCGCCCTGCCCTCGCTCACGTCCGGCGGCGGCCTCTCCTACAACCACCCGGGCGCGCTCGGCCTGCTGCTGATGATCGAGGCCGTGCGGCAGCTCCGCGGCGAGGCCGGCGAGCGGCAGGTGCCGGGCGCGAAAATCGCCGTCGCCCATGGCGTGGGCGGCCTGTTCTCCACCGCCGGAACCGTGGTGATGGCCCGTGATTGACGAAACCATGCGCATCGACGATCCGTTCGCCTTCCCGTTCTGGGAGGCCGCCCGCCGCCACAGCCTCGTGGTGCAGCGCTGCGCCGCCTGCGGGCACCACCAGTTCTACCCGCGCCCGTTCTGCCTCGCCTGCGATGACGATCACCTCGCCTGGGCCGAATGCGCCGGGACCGGGACGGTCTATTCCGTCACCACCGTGCACCTCCCGCTGATCCCCGACATCAAGCCGCCCTTCCAGGTCGCCCTGGTCGCGCTGGCGGAGGGGCCACGGATGCTCGCCGGCATCGTCGGGCCGGCTTGCGGGATCGGTGACGCCGTCAGCCTGGTCTGGCGCGAACGCGTGGACGCGCCGCCATTGCCATGCTTCAGCGTGGCGGGAGCGGCACCATGATTACCAGCGTCGCCGTGTTCGGCGCCGGCGTGATGGGCGCCGGGATCGCCCAGGCCCTCGCGGTCGCCGGATGCACGGTCAACCTGACCGACATTTCCCCCACCGCCATTGCGGCCGGCATGGAGCGCATCGAGCACGGCCGCTTCGGCCTGCGCCGCGCGGTGGCCCGCGGCAAGATGGACGCCGCCGAAGCCGAGGCCGCGCTGGCCCGTCTCCGCCCGGTCGCCAGCGACGAGGCCGCCTGCGCCGGAGTCGACGCGGTGGTGGAGGCGGTGCCCGAGGATCTCACCCTCAAATGCGCCCTGTTCCGCCGGATCGACACGCTAGTGCCGGACCACGCGGTGCTCGCCTCGAACACCGCCGGCCTGCCGATCACCGCGCTGGCCTGGGCCACCGCGCACCCTGAGCGGGTGATCGGCTGGCATTGGGCGCAGCCGGCGCCGATCATGCGGCTGGCGGAAATCATCACCCACCCGTCCTGCGCGCCCCGCACGATCGAACTGATCTGCGAAATCGCGCGGCGGGCCGGGAAAAACCCGGTGGTGATCAAGGACCAGCCGGAAATCTGGGGCTTCGTCGCCAATCGCATCAACCGCGCCGTCCGCATCGAGGCCGCCCGCGTCGTCGCCGAGGGTATCGCCACCGAGGAGCAGGTGGACACCATCATGAAGGATTGCTTCCGCTGGCCGATGGGCCCGTTCGAGATGCAGCGGCCAGGGAGCATGACGTAACCCGCGGCAAGCGGGACCCAGCAAGGGAGACCCATGAGAATGACAAGCAGCATTGCCCGCTTCGTGCGACGGTCCGGTTTCGGCCTCGCACTCCTCCTCGGTTCCACCGCCCTCGCGCCCGCCCAGACCCGCGGCGGCATGGCGATTGACGCCAATGTCGGTGGCCCCGGCACCTTCGACCCGGCGATGATCGCCACCACCATCGAACTCGAGACCCTCAACCAGATGTACGAGGGCCTGGTGATGATGGGCGAGGACTACCGCGCGAAGCCGATGCTCGCCTCCAAGGTGGACGTCTCGCCGGATGGCATGACCTACCGCTTCAGCCTGCGCCACGGCGTCAAATTCCACAACGGCAAGGAAATGACCTCGGCCGACGTGCTCGCCACCTACGAGCGCTATGCGCGGATCAGCCCGAACGCCGTCGTGCTCGCCAACGTCGCCCGCTACGAGGCGCCCGACCCCTACAGCTTCGTCATTCACCTCAAGGTGGCCTCGGGCATTTTCCTCGACATCCTGAAGTCGCCCGCCTATCCGCTGGTGATCTACCCCGCGGAGTTCAAGGACAAACCCGCGCGCGACCCCGACCTCACGGTCGGTACCGGCCCGTTCCGCTACGGCGAGTGGCAGAAGGACAGCCATTTCATCATGCGCCGCTTCGACGGCTACGTGGCCGATGACAGCGCGCCCGGCCCCGACGGCTACGCCGGCCGTAAGACTGTCTACCTCGACGCCGTGCGTTACAACTTCGTCCCCGAGGCCAATGCCCGCGTCGCCGCCCTGCAGGCCGGCGACGCCGATGTCGCGCCCACTCTGCCGCCCGAACTCCTCGCCCGCTTCAACGGCCGCGCCGATATCGCGGTCGAGAAGGTGTTTCCGGGCTGCCAGAACGTCCTGCTGCTATCGGCCGGCAATCCGCCGACCAACAACGTGCTGATCCGCCGCGCAATCGCCGCGGTGGTCAACGCGCAGGACATCGCCGACGCCTCCGGCCAGATTACCCGCGAGAACCCGTCCATCCTCTACGCCGAAAGCCCCTACTACGACGCGGCAGCGGTGAAGCCCTATTACAGCCAGAACAACCCCGCCAAGGCCAAGGCGCTGCTGGCCGAGGCGGGCTACAAGGGCGAAAAGATCGTCCTGCAAACCAACTCCAACTACTCTTATATGCGCGATGAAATCCTGGTCCTCGCCGAGCAGATGAAGGCCGCCGGCATGAACGCCGAAGTGCAGGTGGTCGACTGGATGACCAACGCCAACAACATGGCCGGCCGCGCGGCGGGCTGGAACATTTCCACCTCCGGCTTCTGCTCGCAGCCTTTGCTCGGCCCGCAGCAGTGGCGCAACATGGTGTACAACTTCGCCAACATCAAAGGCGATACCGCGCTCGATACCGCCTATGACGCGTTCTTCGCCTCGGTCGGCGTCGATGACCGGCGCAAGGCGTGGCTGGCCGCCGAGCAGATCATTCTCGGCAACGCCTACTTCATCAAGATCGCCGATGCCGGGTCGGTGTTCGCCTATTCGAAGAAGCTGAGCGGCATCCGGCCCTGGTACAATATCCGGTTCTGGAACGTCTCCAAGCAATGAACGAGGGGCTGCTCCGGCGCGGCGCCGCGGCGGCGGGGCAGCTCGCCCGCCGCCTGGCGCAGGCGCTCCCGGTGCTGCTCGTCGTCGCCGTCGTCACCTTCGCGCTGCTGCATCTGCTGCCCGGCGATCCCGCGGTGATGATCGCCGGGGATCAGGCCAACCCCGAGGTGATCGCCCGCATCCGCGCCGATCTCGGGCTTGACCGGCCGTTGATCGAGCAATTGCTGCGCTGGCTGTATGCGCTCGTGCAGGGCGATTTCGGGCGATCGCTGATGTTGAACCAGAGCGTTCTGTCCGCCGTGGTCGAGCGCCTTCCCGTCACCTTCTCGCTGGCCGTGCTCTCCCTCGCCATCACCCTGCCGATCGGCATCGTGCTCGGCGCCAGCGCGGCCTATCATCGCGGCACCTGGCTTGATTCCCTCGTCATGGGCGTCGCGCTGCTGGGTGTCTCGGTGCCGAGTTTCTGGATCGGCATCGTCTCCATCCTGATCTTCGGCGCTGTCCTGCACTGGCTCCCCACCGGGGGCTACGTGCCGATCGGCATGGGCCTGCGTCCCTGGCTCGCCTGCCTGGTGCAACCGGCCGTCGTGCTAGCGCTGTTCCAGATCGGCTTTCTCGCCCGGCTGACGCGCTCGGCCATGCTAGAGGCGCTCCAGCAGGACTATATCCGCACGGCCCGGGCCAAGGGCCTCGGCGAGTGGCTCACCGTCGCGCGCCATGCCTTTCGCAACACGCTGATCCCGGTGATGACGGCGACCGGCATCATCATCAGCCTGTTGATCGGCGGATCGGTGATCGTCGAGCAGGTGTTCGCGCTACCGGGCATGGGCCGTCTCGTCGTTCAGGCGATCATGGCCCGCGACTATCCGCTGGTGCAGGGCACCATGCTGCTGTTCGGCTTCGCGTTCGTGCTGATCAACCTCGCCATCGACACGCTCTACGTGCTGGTCGACCCGCGCGTGCGCTATGGCTAGGGCGGCGGCCACGCTGCGGCGGCTGGCGCGGCACACCTCATTCAGAATTGGCTTCGTGCTGATCCTGCTGCTCGCCCTCGCCGCCGGTCTCGCGCCCCTCATCACGGCGGAGGCGCCGACGGCGATGCATCTCCGGCTGCGCTTCCGCCCGCCTTCCTTCGCCGCCCCATTCGGCACCGACCTTTTCGGCCGCGACCTGCTGACGCGGGTGTTGTATGGCGGGCGCCTTTCGCTGTGGATCGGCTTCGCCACGGCGGTGCTGTCGAGCATGATCGGCGCGGTGGTCGGTATTCTCTCCGCGCAGTACCGGCGGATCGACGCGGTGACGATGCGGGTGATGGACGGGCTGATGGCGTTTCCCGCCATCCTCCTCGCCATCGGCGTCAGCGCCGCCCTCGGGCCGCAGACCGGCAGCGTGATCGCGGCGCTGACGTTCTCCTACGCACCGCGGACCGCGCGGGTGGTGCGCGCCTCGGCGCTGGTGATTCGCGAGCTCGATTACGTCGACGCCGCCCGGGTCGCGGGGGTGACCGACCTGCGGTTGATGCTGCGGCATATTCTGCCCAACTGCATGGGGCCGCTGCTGGTGCAGTTCAGCTTCACCTTTGCCTACGCGATTCTGGCGGAGTCGGCGCTGAGCTTCATCGGCGTCGGCCCGCCACCGCCGGCGCCGAGCTGGGGCAACATCATCGCCGAGGGGCGCGACTACACGATCGAGGCGTGGTGGATCATGCTGTTTCCCGGCATCGCGATCAGCCTGGCATCGCTCGGCATGAACCTGCTCGGCGACGGGTTGCGCGATCTGCTTGACCCGCGGCTACGGCTCGATGGGTAGGCCGTTCAACCCGGTCCCGCACCCGCGATCGCGCGGCCCCGTTCCAGCCGCCGGGCGAACTGGCCGAGCAGCAGGGCGCCGGCGATGATCAGCGGCACGTCGAGCAGATGGCCGGCCATGGGCGGCGCGAGGCGGAAGACGGTGGCGACACCCCAGGAGAGGAATATGCCGAGGCAGAACACCTCCAGGCTATAGCGGCCGATGCGGGCGAGCCAGCGGGCCGGCGCGGTGTCCATCCAATCCGCATTGCGCGGCACGAAGCGGGCGACCAACCAGGCCAGGGCGAAGGCGTGCAACGCGCGGAGTGGCGCGAGGTCGGGCTTCCAGTCGATCATGCTGGTCATCGGATCCGGCGCCGGCAGAGGCAGCAGCCCGTGCCAGGCGAGTTTGACCCAGAGTCCCGCGCCAACCAGGGCAAGGGCGGCCGCGGTGAGCGCGCGGTCCCAGGGCTGGGGGAGACGCAGCGCCTGGCCGTTGACCAGAGCGCGGGCGCCGAGCCAGGCGCCGGTCATGTAGAGCAGCTGCCAGGCGAAGGGGTTGAAGGAAATCCCCCCGCCGGACGGTAGCGGTAGCACCATCAGCCCGAGCGTCTGGGTGGCGGCGTAGAGGGCGAGCGGGGCCAGCAAGGCGGCGTCCCCGAAGCGGCGTGTGAGCCAGGCGAAGAGGGGCAGGGCCAGCATGCACCAGACGAAGCTGGGCAGGATGCCCATGAAATCGGGCTGGAACAGCATCAGCGCCACGCCGGGCACGGCATGGAGCGGGTCGGTCAGCAAGGGGAGCCAGCCATGAGCGGTGGCTTCCCCGGGCAGGAATGTGAGGCTCGTGGCCAGCATCATCAGGCCGAACAGCGCGAAGACCAGCAGATGGATGCGGTAAAGCCGGAAGGCACGGCTCAGCAGGTCCCGCGTGGCGGCGGCCCAGCCGTCGCGGGTTTGCTTGCGGGCGAAGACGCTGCCCAAAGTGAAGCCGGAGAGCAGGATGAACTGCTCGGAGCTGTCGGAGAAACCCCAGGCACCGTGAATGAACCAGGCGCCGACCACGCTTCCCGTGGCGTGGCTGGCGAAGATCGAGAGTTGCAGGAGGCCGCGGACGATATCGAGCCTGGTGTCGCGCGGCGGGCGCGGGGGGATGACCCGCACGGGCTCGATCACAATCTGGGTCCCACCATCCATCACCCGCTCCATCGGCCCGTCGCGGGCTCTCGTGCTTGAGACGGGCGAGGCGGGGATTTGTTACAAGCCTATTTGCCCCGGCGGACCGGCCGGGCTAAACCGCGCGCCCAACCCGGGAGACCCCGACATGACCGTGATGTCCGATCGCTGGATCCGCCAGATGGCCACCGAGCACGGGATGATCGAGCCCTTCGTCGAAACCCAGAAGCGCGACGGGGTGATCAGCTACGGCTTGTCCTCCTACGGCTATGACGCGCGGTGTTCGGACGCGTTCAAGGTGTTCACCAACGTGGATGCGGCGATTGTCGACCCCAAGGACTTCTCGCAGGCCAGCTTCGTCGACCGGACCGGCCCGATCTGCATCATTCCGCCGAACAGCTTCGTGCTGACCCACACCGTCGAATATTTCCGCATCCCGCGCGACGTGCTGGTGGTGTGTCTCGGCAAGTCGACCTACGCGCGTTGCGGGATCATCGTGAACGTCACCCCGCTGGAGCCGGAGTGGGAGGGGCAGGTGACGATCGAGATCAGCAACACCACCCCGCTGCCGGCCAAGATCTATGCCTTCGAGGGCATCTGCCAGTTCCTTTTCCTGCATGGCAACGAGCCCTGCGAAACCAGCTATGCCGACAAGCAAGGGAAGTACATGCGCCAGCGCGGCGTGGCACTTCCAAGGCTCGGTTGAAGTGGCGTATTAAGAGCCATGGATCGTTTTCGCATTCGCGGCGGCCGGCCGCTTTCCGGCGACATCACCATCGGCGGCGCCAAGAACGCCGCCCTCCCCCTCATGGCCGCCGGCCTGCTGACCAGCGAGCGGCTGGTGCTGACCAATGTGCCACTCCTGGCCGACATCATCACGATGCGGCTGCTGCTGGAGCAGCACGGCGTCGCGGTCGATCCGGCCAGCAATGACGGGCGCAGCCTGTCGATCGGCGGGGCGATCACCAATACCGAGGCGCCCTACGACATCGTGCGCAAAATGCGCGCCTCCATCCTGGTGCTCGGGCCCCTGGTGGCGCGCACCGGGGAGGCGCGGGTCTCGCTGCCCGGCGGGTGCAACATCGGGGCACGCCCGGTCGATCTCCACCTCAAGGGCCTCGAGCAAATGGGGGCGACCATCACGCTCGATGGCGGCTATATCACCGCTTCGGCCCCCCAGGGGCTGAAGGGCACGACGATCGTGTTCCCCTTCCCCTCCGTCGGCGCCACCGAGAACCTGCTGATGGCTGCCGCGCTCGCCGACGGGCAGACCGTGCTGGCCAACGTCGCGCGCGAGCCGGAGATTACCGATCTCGCCCATTGCCTGGTGGCGATGGGGGCCAACATCACCGGCATCGGCTCCGACCGGCTGACCGTCGAGGGCGTCAAGGCGCTGCACGGCGCGACCCACCCGATCATCGCCGATCGCATCGAGACCGGCTCCTACGCCTGCGCCGCCGCGATTTCCGGCGGCACGCTGCATCTGCGCCATGGGCGGCTCGACCATCTCGGCGCGGTGGTGCGCACGCTGCGCGAGGCCGGGGTCGAGATGATCGCCGAGACTGACGGCATCACGGTGCGCCGGCTGAACGGGCTGCACGGGATCGACTTCATCACCGAGCCCTATCCCGGCTTTCCCACCGACATGCAGGCGCAGCTGATGGCGCTGATGTGCGTCGCCGACGGGGCCTCGATGATTACCGAGAACATCTTCGAGGACCGCTTCGGCCATGCCCCCGAGCTGAACCGCATGGGCGCGAATATCAAAGTCCATGGCGCCTCGGCGATCGTGCGCGGCAAGCCGGGCAGCCTGTCGGGCGCGCCAGTGATGGCGAGCGACTTGCGGGCGAGCTTCGGCCTGGTGCTGGCCGGGCTCTCGGCGCGGGGGGAAACCACGGTGAACCGGGTTTATCATCTGGATCGCGGGTATGAGGCCGCCGAGTTGAAGTTGGCGGCGTGCGGGGCGGATATCGAGCGGGTGGCGGGGTAGCAAGGAAGCGCTTCTTTTTTGAAAAAAAGAAGCAAAAAACTTTTGTCCATTTGCGTCGGGGTTTGACCGGGCTGGCGTGATCCAAACGGATAGAAAGTTTTTGCTTCTTTTTTCAAAAAGAAGCGCTTACTTACTTCCTGTTGAAACTATGTTGCGATTTCGCAACATATAGCGCGTGCTTCGGCCACGCGCAAAAGCCGCCATTTCGTCGTCGTCGTTTGCGTATTGCGATGCCGACGCGCGGCGCGGCGCCGGGCGCGAGGACGATTGATGCGTGTGTGGGGATATGGCGGGGCCTGTTTGCCACCGCGGGGGGTGCGCGGGCGCGCCGCGGGGCGGAGATGCGGCGCGGGCGGGGCTTGGCGGCCGGCCTGGTTGCGCGCGGACGGG
>CAIWAJ010000331.1:0-1839 GCA_903910565.1 uncultured Rhodospirillales bacterium | reverse complement strand
GGGTTGTTCCTGACCCTGCTGGCCGCCTCACTCGTTGTGTTCGCCGTGCTGCAGATCCTGCCCGGCGATCCCGCGACCCTGATGCTCGACACCTCGGCGCGGCCGGACACGCTGGCGGCCTTGCGCAAACAGCTCGGCCTCGATCAGCCCGCCTGGTGGCGCTACCTGGTCTGGATCGGCGGCCTGCTGCACGGCGATTTCGGCGTCTCCTACACCTACTCCGTGCCGGTTTGGGAGCTGATCGCCCAGCGCGTGCAGGTCACGCTGCCGCTGGCGATCATGTCGATCTGCCTCTCCACCTCAATCGCCATCCCCGTCGGCGTCCTGGCCGCCGCCCGGCGCGGCCGTGCCGCCGACGCCGCCGTCATGGGCGTGGCGCAATTCGGCGTCGCGCTGCCGAATTTCTGGCTCGGCATCCTGCTGATCCTCGTCTTCGCCGTGGCCTACCCTGTGCTCCCCGCCGGCGGCTTCGCGGGCTGGGAGAAGGGGTTCTGGCCCGCCTTCCGCTGCCTCATCCTGCCCGCCTTCGCCCTCGCGCTGCCGCAAGCCGCCATCCTCTCCCGCGTCACCCGCTCGGCCGTGCTGGAGACGCTTGGGCAGGACTACGTGCGCACCGCCCACGCCAAGGGCCTCTCCGGCATCGCCGCCCTGTGGCGCCACGCCGTGCCCAACGCGCTGATCCCGGTGGTCACCATCATCGGCCTGCAATTCTCCTTCCTGCTGGCGGGCACGGTCATCATCGAGAACGTGTTCACGTTGCCGGGCCTCGGCCGCCTCGTCTTCCAGGCCATCGCCCAGCGCGACCTCATCGTCGTGCAGGACCTCGTGGTGCTGCTGGCCGGCTCGGTGATCCTGGTGAACTTCCTGGTCGATCTCGCCTATCTCGGGCTCGACCCGCGGATCTCCCGCGAGGGCGCGCGATGAAAGTGATGACGCGCGAGGGCGCGCGATGAAACCGGCCTGGCGCAGCGGCAACCTGCTGATCGGCGGCACCATCACCGTGCTCATCCTGGCGATGGCGCTGGTTTCCCTGATATGGACGCCCTATCCGCCGACCAAGATCGACATCATCCACAAACTCGCCGATCCCTCCGCCGCCCACTGGCTCGGCACCGACCCCTTCGGGCGGGACGTGCTCTCCATGATCATGGCCGGCGCCCGTTCCTCCCTCTCGGTGGCGCTGATCGCGGTGCTCGTCGGTGCCGGACTCGGCGTCCCGCTCGGCGCCCTCGCCTCGGCGCGCGGCGGCTGGGTGGACAATTTGGTGATGCGCTTCACCGACCTCGCCTTCGCCTTCCCCGCCTTGCTCACGGCAGTAATGATCACCGCTTTGGCCGGCCCGGGCGCCGGGAATGCCATGCTGGCGATCGGCATTTTCAACATCCCCGTCTTCGCCCGCGTCACCCGCGGTGCCGCGCTCGCGGTGCGGGAACTGGACTTCGTGATGGCGGCCCGCGCCACCGGCCATGGCGAATTTGCCATCATGCTCCGCCACGTGCTGCCCAATATCTCCGCCGTGCTGCTGGTGCAGGTGACGATCCAGTTCGCGCTGGCCATTATCGCCGATGCCGGCCTCGCCTATGTCGGCCTCGGCACTCAGCCGCCCTTCCCCTCCTGGGGGCGGATGCTGAATGACGCGCAGACCTATATCTTCAAGGCCCCGCTCCTCGCCGTCTTCCCCGGCGCCGCCATCACCACCGCGGTGCTCGGCCTCAACCTCCTCGGCGACGGGCTGCGTGACCTGCTCGACCCTCGCCTCTCGCGTTCCCGCTGATCAAGGACCCTGCCATGACTGACCTCGCCGACCTCTCCGCCGTCGATCTGCTGGCCCTCTACCGG
>CAIWAJ010000330.1:0-4532 GCA_903910565.1 uncultured Rhodospirillales bacterium | reverse complement strand
CGTTGCCGTTGGCGTGCCTCCCGGGATGGTGGGAGCGGTACATGCCATTGGAATAAAAGTTTTTTGCTCCTTTTTTTCCAAAAAAGGAGTGCTTCCTTCCACTTGCCTTGCCTTCTCTTCGTTTTTCGGGTTCTCAAGTGGACTGGGTAAAACAACTTTTATCCGTTTGCTGCGGAGCACTCACGGGAGCGTGCGGAGCCAAACGAATAGAAAGTTTTTGCTTCTTTTTTCAAAAAGAAGCGCTTGCTTCCTTAAACGCTTGCCTTGGCTGCAATCCCCTGGGGCGCCGGGCCGCCGGCCATCCAGTCGAGGAGTTGGACGGTGTGCACCACGGGCATTGCGTCGCCGGCGAGTTGGGTCAGGCAGCCGATGTTGCCGGCGGCGATGAGGTCCGGTTTGGTGGCTTTGATGTTGCCGAGTTTGCGCTCGCGGAGGCGGGCGGCGATTTCGGGTTGCATGAGGTTGTAGGTGCCGGCGGAGCCGCAGCAGAGATGGCCTTCGGCGGGTTCCTTGACGGTGAAGCCGGCTTTGCGGAGCAGGGTTTTCGGTTCGTTGAGGATTTTCTGGCCGTGTTGCAGGGAGCAGGCGGCGTGATAGGCGATGATGAGGCCGGGGGCCGGGCGGGTGGGGGCGTAGCCGAGGCGGGAGAGGTATTCGGTGATATCGAGGGCGAGGGCGGAGACGGCCTCGGCTTGTTGGCGCTGGGCTGCGGGCTCGCTGCGGAACATGAAGCCGTAGTCTTTCACCGTGGTGCCGCAGCCGGAGGTGTTGATCACGATGGCATCGAGGCCCTCGCCGGCGATTTCGCGCGACCAGGCGGCGATGTTGGCGGCGGCGGCGTGCATTGCCGGGTCATGCTGGCCCATGTGGTGGGTGAGCGCGCCGCAGCAGCCGGCACCTTGGGCGACCACGACTTCGATGCCCATGCGGGTGAGCAGGCGGATGGTGGCGTCGTTGATCGCGGGGTCCAGCACGTTCTGGGCGCAGCCGGCGAGGAGGGCGACGCGGCCGCGGCGGGTGCCAACGGCGCGGTGGATGCCGGGGCGCTCGGCGGTGCCTTTGGCGGGCAGCGCGGCGGGGGCGAGTTTGAGCATGGCGCGCAGGCGCTGGGCGGGGACGCTGCGGCCGGGGAGGACGCGGGCGAGCGGGCGGGCGATCCTGGCGCCGCGCAAGGCGAGGCGGAGCAGGCCGGGGCGGGGCAGCACGGTGCCGAGCATGCGGCGCATCGCGCGGTCATGCCAGGGGCGGCGGTAGGTGGCTTCGATGTAGGTGCGGGCGTGGTCGATGAGGTGCATGTAGTGCACGCCGGAGGGGCAGGTGGACATGCAGGAGAGGCAGGAGAGGCAGCGATCGACGTGGCGCACCACCTCCTCGCTGGCGGGGCGCTGGTTTTCCAGCATGTCCTTGATGAGGTAGATGCGGCCGCGCGGGCTGTCGAGCTCGTCGCCCAGCAGCACGAAGGTGGGGCAGGTGGCGGTGCAGAAGCCGCAATGCACGCAGGTGCGCAGGATCTGGTTGGCGACGGAGGTTTCGGGGTCTTGGAGTTGGGCTTCGGTGAAATTGGTTTGCATGGTCAGGCCCCCGCGACCATGCGGCCGGGATTGAGGATAAAGTCGGGGTCGAAGGCGGCTTTCACGTTGCGGGCGATGCGGCTGAGGACCGGGTTTTCCGGCGGGACGACGGCGACGGCGGCGCGGAGGGATTCGGGGGCGCGGACCAGCATGAAGGTGCCAGGGCCGGCGGCTTTGGCCACCGCCTCATGCGCCTCGGCGGTGGCGGGGCCGGCGGCCCAGATGAGGCCGCCGCCCCAGTCCATGAACCAGGCGGCGCCGAAGGCGCGCTCCAGCGCGGCGGCGACGGCGGGGCCGGCGGAGGGACGGACCGAGACGCGCCAGATGGCGCCCTGCTCGGGCACCATGGGCGCGACGTCGCGGACGGCGGCCCAGGCGGCGATGGAGGCGCCGTCATCGAGGAATTCGGCGGTGCCGAACGCGGCGAGGTCGGATTTGAGGCGCTCGGTGCGATAGGCGACGGCGGGGGCGAAATCCTCGATGCGGACGAGGGTGACGCTGTCGGCGAACCAGGCGAGGACGGGGATGCGGGCGGCCATGGCGGCGGGGAGGTAGGCGGCGCCGGAGACCGCGTAGGGGGAGCCGAGGGCGCAAGAGAGGGCGGCGACGGCGCGCTCGGGGGGGAGGCCCTTGAGGACGAGGGTGCCGCGGCGTTCCGGGGCGGGGAGGACTTTGAGGGAGATGTCGGTGATGACGGCCAGCGTGCCGAAGCTGCCGGTGAGGAGTTTGCAGAGGTCGAGCCCGGTGACGTTTTTCAGCACGCGGCCGCCGGAATGGATGCGCTCGCCGCGGCCGTTGACGGCGACGACGCCCATCACGTGGTCCCGCGTGGCGCCCCACATGACCCGGCGGGGGCCGGAGAGGTTGGCGGCGACGACTCCGCCGAGGGTTTGCGGGGCGTCGGTGCCGTAGAGGGCCGAGAAATCGGGGGGTTCGGCGATGACGTGCTGGCCCTTGGCGGCGACGGCGGTGGCGATCTCGGACATCGGGGTGCCGGCGCCGGCGGTGAGGATCAGCTCCTGCGGGGAATAGAGCGAGATGCCCTGGAGGGCGGAGGTGCTGAGTGTTTGCGCCGCCTGGACCGGGCGGAGGAGGCCGTTCTTGCTGCCGTTGCCGCGCACCGCGAGGGGGGTGCGGGCGGCGCGGGCGGCCTCGATCGCGGCGACGACGCCGTCGATATCGGAGGGGGCGATGGTGCTCATGCGGCGACGGGCGTCTTGAGGGGGAAGACCTTGGAGGGGTTGAGCAGCCAGCCCGGATCGAAGGCGGATTTCACCCGGCGCTGCTGGTCGAGCTCGATGTCGGTGAACTGGACGCCCATCAGGTCGCGCTTTTCGACGCCGACGCCGTGCTCGCCGGTGAGGCAGCCGCCGACTTCGACGCAGAGTTTGAGGATGTCGGCGCCGAAATCCTCGGCTTTGCGGAAGGAGGCGGGGTCATTGGCGTCGAACATGATGAGGGGGTGGAGGTTGCCGTCGCCGGCGTGGAAGATGTTGGCGACCTGGAGGCCGTAGGCGGCGCTCATCTCGCCGATGCGGCCGAGCACGTCGGCGAGGCGGGAGGTGGGGATGGTGCCGTCCATGCAGAGGTAGTCGGGGCTGATGCGGCCGACGGCGCCGAACGCGCCTTTGCGACCTTTCCAGATGGCCAGGCTCTCCTCGGCGGATTGCGAGACCTTGAGGCTGACGGGATCGAAGCGGTTGCAGATGTCGCGGATGCGGTCGAGGTAGTAGTCCTGCTCGGTGAGGCTGCCCTCGACCTCGATGATGAGCATCGCCTCGGCGTCGAGCGGGTAGCCGGCGTGGGCGAAGGCCTCGCAGGCGTGGATGGCCGGGCGGTCCATGAATTCGAGCGCGACGGGGATGATGCCGGAGGCGATGATGGCGTCGACGCAGGCGCCGGCGATTTCGTTGGATTTGAAGGCGGCGAGCATGGCGCGGGCGCCTTCGGGGGAGCGGAGGATGCGGACGGTGACCTCGGTGACGACGGCGAGCTGGCCCTCGCTGCCGGTGAGCAGGCCGAGCCAGTCATAGCCGGCGGCATCGAGATGGGCGCCGCCGATATCGAGGATTTCGCCGGCGACGGTGACGACGCGCAGGCCGAGGAGGTTGTTGGCGGTGACGCCGTAGCGCAGGCAATGGGCGCCGCCGGAGTTCATGTTGACGTTGCCGCCGATCATGCAGGCGAGTTGGGATGAGGGGTCGGGCGCGTAGAAGAAGCCCTCGGCCTGGACGGCCTGGGTGATGCCGATATTGGTGACGCCGGCCTGCACGACGGCGCAGCGGTCGGCGTAGTCGATATCGAGGATGCGGTTCATGCGCATGAGGCCGAGCACGACGGAGTCGGCCATGGGGAGGGCGCCGCCGCTGAGAGAGGTGCCGGCGCCGCGGGGGACGACGCGGACGCCTTCGCGGTGGCAGAATTGCATGACGGCGGCGACCTGCTCGGTGGTTTCGGGCAGAACGACGGCGAGGGGGACCTGGCGATAGGCGGAGAGGCCGTCGGTCTCGTAGGGCTTGAGGCGGATCGGCTCGGCGATGACGCCGCTGGCGGGAACGAGGGCGCGGAGCCCGGCGACGATGGAGTCGCGCTTGGCCAGCACATCCTGCTTGGGTTCCGGCTGGGCGATCATGCGTGTTTCCCCTTGGTCTCGGCCCGGCGGGGCCGGCGGGAAATTGAACTTTGTGTCACAAAGCTGCAAGACAGAAAGCGCCCCGGGAAGGGCTTCCCGGGGCGTTGCCCGTCAACGCAGGATACCGCCGCGCGGGGCGGCGCGGAAATCAGCCCTGGCGGGCCTTCATGCGCGGGTTCTTCTTGTTGATGACGTAGACGCGCCCACGACGGCGCACGACGCGGCAGTTCTTGTCGCGCGTCTTGGCAGAACGGAGGCTATTGCGAACTTTCATGGGATCAGGCCTTGGGTCTGGGCGTAAGAAACGGGCTAAATCGAGGGCCGGGAGT
>CAIWAJ010000329.1:0-1609 GCA_903910565.1 uncultured Rhodospirillales bacterium | reverse complement strand
GATCAGCTCGCCGGTTCTTGCGGGCGTCAGACTATCGATCACCGCCAGCAGCTTGCCGGCCGCCTCATCAGGCGACTGTACTTCTAGGCCTGATTTCGCGAAGGGCGTCGACAGCCCGGTCTCCACCGTGCCCGGATGCAGCGCGACGCAGACTGCTTTCGGGCGGCTGCGGGCGAGCTCGATCGCCGCGGTGTGCACGAGCTGGTTCAGCGCGGCCTTGGCGGCGCGATAGGCATACCAGCCGCCCAGCCGGTTGTCGGAGATGCTGCCGACGCGGGCCGATAGCGTGGCGAATACCGCCCGCCGATCGCGCGCCAGGCGGGGCAGGAAGTGCTTCATCAGCAAAGCCGGGCCGGTGGCGTTGATGGCGAAGGCGTGGGCGAGATGCGCGGGGTCCAGCTGGCGCAGGCTTTTCTCCGGCTGGAACCCGGCGCCGTGCAGAAACCCAGTGGCATCGATCACCAGTTCCAGCACATCTCCGGCTGCTTCCGCCGCCGCGGCAATCGAGGCCTCGTCCAGCAGATCGAGCGGCGGCATCGTGGTGCGGCCGAGGCACAGCACGCGCTGACCCGCCGCCCCGAGCCGTGCGGCCAGTGCGGCGCCGATGCCGCCGGTGGCGCCGATGATGATCGCGGGAGGGGAAGGGGGGCTGTTCATCGCCCCGATGTTGGCCCGGCGCCCGCCGGCACAAGCAGCGGCGCAGGAAAATCGCGCGGTGGCGCGGCTGGTGTCTCGACGGCTCGCGGTGTGGGTGTAGACTTCGCCCAACAGCGGAGCATGACGATGACCCTTTCCCGACGCAGCATGGTTCAACTCGCCGGTGGCGCGGCCCTCGCGGCCCCGGCGATCCACACCGCATCCGCCCAGGCCACGAAGACCATCACCTTCGGCGGCTCGGTACCGCTCAGCGGTGGCGCGGCCGAGACCGGCCTCAACGTCAATAACGGCTACAAGACCGCCGTGCAGTTCATCAACGAGCAGGGCGGCGTCGAGATCGCCGGCACGCGCTACAAGCTCGAACTCAAGCTGTTCGATGACGCGTCGGACCCCTCGCGCGCCGTGAACCTCATCCAGCGCCAGCTTGATGACGGCGTCGATTTCTTCCTCGGCTCCTTCGGCTCCAACATCGTGCTGCCCACCGCCGCCGTAACCGAGCGGGCTGAGAAACCGATGGTGCAGGCCGGCGGCGGCTCCGATCAGATTTTCGGCCAGGGCTACAAATACGTCTTCGGCATGTTCCCCCGTGCCACCCGTCAGTTCCTCTCCACCGCCGCCTTCATCAAGACACTGGCGCCGGCGGTGAAGAACTACTCGGTGATCTTCACCAACGACGCCTTCTCCAAGACCGCCGCGCAGGGCGTGATGAACGCCATGAAGGAGCAGGGCATTCCGATGCTCGAAAGCTACTCCTTCCCCGAGACCATCACGGATGCCTCCTCCGTGCTCGCCTCCATCCGCGCCAAGACGCCCGAGGCGCTGATCTGCATGACGCATGATCAGGACAACCTGCTGATCGCCAAGCAGATGATCGCCACCGGCACCAACGTGAACCTGCTGTTCCAGGGCCTCGGCCCGCAACTCGGCAGCTTCCGTGAGACGCTCGGCAAGG
>CAIWAJ010000328.1:0-17910 GCA_903910565.1 uncultured Rhodospirillales bacterium | reverse complement strand
GTCCCAAAAAGTTTTTGCTTCTTTTTTCAAAAAGAAGCGCTTGCTTCCTGTCTTCGCATGACCCCCCTCCGTCTCCTCACCTTCTCGACGCTCTACCCCGACAGCGTCCGCCCCAATCACGGCGTCTTCGTCGAAAACCGCCTGCGCCACCTCGTCGCCTCCGGCGCGGTGGCCAGCACCGTGCTCGCCCCCGTCCCATGGTTTCCCTTCACCGCGGAACGCTTCGGCGCCTACGCCAAATTCGCCGCCGTCCCCCGCTTCGAGCGCCGCAATGGCCTCGATGTCCACCATCCCCGCTACCCCGTCATCCCCGCCATCGGCATGAACGTCGCCCCCCATTTCCTCTACGCCTTCGCCCTCCCGGCGCTGGCCCGCCTCATCCGCGCCGGCCTGCGGTTCGACGCCATCGACGCCCATTACCTCTACCCCGACGGCGTCGCCGCCGCCTGGCTCGGCCGCGCCTTCAACAAACCCGTCGTCATCACCGCCCGCGGGTCCGACGTCACCGAACTCCCCGACCACCCCATCCCCAACCGCCTCATCCGCGGCGCCATCCAGTCCGCCGCCCACCTCATCGGCGTCAGCCAATCCCTCTGCGACCGCATGATCGAACTCGGCGCCGATCCCCACAAAGTTACGGCCCTACGTAACGGCGTAGATACGCACTGCTTCCACCCCGTCGACCGCCCCGCCGCCCGCGCCGCCCTCGGCCTCACCCGCCCCACCCTCATCAGCGTCGGCAACCTCATCCCCCGCAAGCGCAACCACCTCACCATCGCCGCGATGCCCTATCTGCCGGACTGGGACCTCATCCTCGTCGGCGACGGCCCCGAACGCCCCGCCCTCGAAGCCCAGGCCGCCGCCCTGGGCATCACCCAGCGCGTCCGCTTCCTCGGTGCCCAACCCCACGACCGCCTGGCCCGATACTACGGCGCCGCCGACGCCATGGTGCTCGCCTCCACCCGCGAAGGCTGGGCCAACGTGCTCCTGGAATCCATGGCTTGCGGCACCCCCGTCATCGCATCCAACATCCCCATGAACGCCGAAGTCGTCCGCGCCCCCGCCGCCGGCCGCATCATGCGCGAAGACACGCCGGAAGCCCTCGCCGAAGCCGTGCACACCCTCTTCCTCGCCGAACCCGACCGCGCGGCCACCCGCGCCTACGCCGAGCCCTTCTCATGGGATGCCACCACGGCGGGGCAGATCGGGATTTTCAGGCAAGTGACAGGGAAGTAAGCGGTCGCTTTTTTGAAAAAAGCTCCGCAAAAACCTTTATCCGAGCCCGCACCCGCTCCACCACCACCCCGCCCAGCGCCAGCGGCGCGCAGGACTGCGCCTCCCACACACCAAGCGCAAAATCAGCCTGCGCCATCACCACCGACCCGCCATTGCTGAACGCCGCCCGATTGCCGGTATCGAGGAAGGACTCGCACGCCAGCCCCTCCGCCAGCAGCACGTCATGCCGGGTCAGCTCCACATGCCACCACGTCACCGCCGCCGCCGCCTCCTGCCGGATGGACCCCCCATTCACCAGCAGCCGCACCGGGATCAGCACCCCGTCGGCAAACACCGCGTGATCCGGCGACAGCCACAAATCGCGATGCGGCCGCCCCGGCCCGAACGCCCCCGCCGCCACCCGGATCGGCCACACCGCCTCCGGCCGGGGATGCCGCGCACATTCCACCCGCCGATGCCCGAGCCAAACCACCTCCGCCAACCCGCGCCCGCACAGCGTCGGCACCACGTCCCCCGCGACAAGCGCTTCCACCGCCCGCTCGCCGCCGGTGGTAAGAATCCGCGTCCCCGCCGCAAAACACGCGATCGAGGCGGCCGCGATCGACTGATCGCTGAACTGCAAGCGTGTCACCCCCGTCAGCGTGTCCGTCACCCCGCCCCGCATCGCGGTCACCACGCTCCCCTGCCGCGCCAGCGTGTAGGAGGTCGCGCTGGCCGGAAACACAACCGTATCCGCCCCGCCGCCGGAGGTAATCGTATCGGCCACCGCGTTGACATACACAGTCGCGGCGCCCGCGCCCGTGTAGACGTTATCAACCAGCGTGCCCGCGGCGATCGAGAACGGCGTGGAACCGATCGCCCCGGGCGTCCCGGCCACAAGATCGATGCTGCAATCCGCGGTGACCGCCGCCAGATTGATCTCGTCAGCCTTGCCGGAGGGATCGTTTAAAACCTCCCGCCCCGGGCTGGCCGCCGCCTGGCCGGCATATTCATTGGTATAGACATAGGTCGTCCCCACCGGCGCCGGATCGCCCACCAGCACCAGCGTCGCCGCACTCAGCGCCCCCGTATCGCCAAATCCCGGATTGGCGTTGGCAAAACTCAGCGTCCACGTTCCCGGCGCCATCTGCCCCCAGAACTGGTCGGAGCTGAGCTGCAACGTGTTGTTGAAACTCCCGCCAATCCCGTCATTCGGCTGATCGAGCAGCACGCTCGACGCCCCGCCCGGCGAGGTCAGCGTCAGCAACAAATTGTCGAACGCCGCAAATCTGAACGAAACCTGCACCCGCACCCATTGCAGGCTCACCGCGTCCGCCTGCGGCACATTGAAGGTGAAACGCGTGGTCGAAGCCGCAATCGCCCCGGTCGCAGTCACCGCCACCGTGTCGATCGTCCGGTTATTGGCGGTCTCCTGCAACGTCCAGCTCTTCGCCAGCCGCACCGCCGCCGCCGCGTCCACCAGGCCGAACCCATAATCATCCGAAACATGCAGCCCGCCGCCGTTCCAGTTCGCCGCGCCATTGCTGTGCCAGGTGCTGTCGCCAGGGTCGGTCTGCACCGCCGTATAGGCCAGAATCTCCTGCACATCGCGCAGCCCGAGCCCAGGATTCGCCTGCAACATCAGCGCAATCGTCCCGCTCACCAGCGGCGTCGCGAACGAGGTGCCCTCCAGCCCGGACTGTAGATACCCGCCAGCAATATCGCCCTGCCCCACAATCGCGTCAGACGTGATATCCGTCCCCGGCGCGCTCACCAGGATCGAGGCCCCCGGCGTCGAATACCGCCCCCCCGGCGCATTCACCGTCCCACTGGCGTCCAGCGCCGCGACGGTCACAACGTTGATCGAGCTCTGGAACGCATGCAGGTTGGTATCGTCCCCCGACCCGTAATAATTCCCGGCGGCAAAAACGTTGATCGTCCCCAACCCGCCCCGCCCGGTCTGCGCCGCCCCCAGCAACGCATTGATCGCCGTCTGCGCCGAACTGTTGAAGACCGAATCCGCCAGCGCCGAAGTGAATCCCCAGCTGTTGTTCGCCACATCGAATTTCGCCGAATTCGTCAGCGCCGCCGCAATACTCCCCCACGGGTTCTGTTGATTGGCCAGCGTGTCGATCACCCGATACGCCGAAAGCGTGGCGCCATAAGCCACCCCGACAATCCCGCTCCCGTTGTTCGCCCCCGCAATCAGCCCCGACACCCACGTGCCATGCGCCAGGTCCGCCGCGGCGCTCCCGGTCAGCCCGATGTCATTGAACGGATAGGCATTATTGGTCGGCGCATCGAGACTATAGGACGTCGCGGCATCGTAGTTCGGTGCGATATCGGGATTGGTATAATCCACGCCCGTATCGTTGACGACAACCGTCACCCCCTGCCCCGTCGCCAGCCCCCACGCCGGCACCACGTCGATATCCCTGCCCGCAACGCCGCCGGTCTGCCCGGTATTCTGCAAATACCACTGGTCGGTGAAATACGGCGCATTGAGAACGGCGGACTGCCCGACCGCCACCCCCCCATCCGCCGACACGTCCCCCAATCCAAGCGGGTCCGCCAACCCGAACGGGTCCGCCAGCAAGCCGCTCAACCGATACCTATCAACCGTCACGCGCGGCTCCGATACTGCGAACCCCGCCACTATACGCCATCGCCGCGCCTATCCCCTCACTCCCTGAAAAGGCAAGCGGTCGCTTTTTGAAAAAAGCTCCGCAAAAACTTTTCTCCACTTGCTTGCGGAAACCCCGCCGGATGGAGAGAGTGGCGAGATTGGAAAAAATGCATTTATGAGCAAAAAAGCTCTTGACCGTTCAGGACAAGAAAGTTATATATACACGCATGACCCATCTACCCCTCCCCAGCCCTGACCCCGCCGCGGCCCTCCGTGCCCTGATGGCGGAGCTATGCGCGCTGGCCGGGGGATCGGTCATCGCCCGCATGCTGGCCACATTGCTCGCTCTCCTCGCCCAGGCCGCCCAGCGGCCGGAGATCGCCCGGCCCGGGCTCCGCCCCGCAACCTCGCCCGCCATCACCAGCGACACCCTCGACCACTCCGAGGACGAGTACGCCTGGATCATGGTCCCCGCCCCCTGGCGCTCCGGTCAGGGGTGGAATCTGTGCCCGCACCCCCTCTCCCTCCCCTGCGCCCCGACCGGCCCGGAGGTGCCTATTTTTCAAATTGCCCCGGCCTAGCGCTGCGGACTCACGTCCTATTTGTTCCGGTTATCCAACATCGCCGGATATCCGCCGCCGCGCCATCAGCAGCGAGTCCCACGCCACCCCCTCCACCACATACGTCGCCGGCTCCCGCCCATATTCGACAAACCCGCGCGACCGATACAGCGCCTCCGCCGCCCCGTTCCCCGCCCGCACCCCCAGCTCAACCTGCTCCACCCGCCCCAGCGCCACCCCCAGCGTGGCATCGAGCAAGGCGGGCGCCACCCCCCTGCCCCGCCCGTCCGGCGCCACATACACCCCCCACAAAAACGCCCGATGCCGCTCCTTCGCCTTGCTTTTGAACTCCAGCGCGATGATCCCCACCAGCGCGCGCCCCTCCCACGCCCCCATGATGTGGTTATCCGCGATCTGCCCGACGAAATGCGACAGCGGTTTCCCCGCCTCCTCCCGGAAATCCGACCCGAAATCGGCGGGATGGTCCCGCAGCGCCCGCAACCGTATCGCCCGGAACGCCGGCGCGTCGCCCAGCCCAAGCCGCCGTATCTCCATCACGCCCCCCGCCCGAACAGCCGATCGATCCACCCCCGCCAAACCCCCTTCCGCCGCTCCGTCACCTCCGCCAGCGCCAACCCCGCCAACGGAACCCCCGCATAAACAATCACCCAATTCTGCCAGGACGCCGCCGGAAACGGCAGCACCGCCGCCAGGAAATGCAGCAACGGAAGATGAAACAAATACAGCGCGAACGTCCCCCCCGCCAGCCACCGCACCGGCCGGGCTATCCTCCCCAGGAGAGCCGCGAACCGCCCGGAAACCGCCGAAAATCCCACCAGGAACACCGCGAAGGAAATCCCCATCGCGTAGTCATGCCCATAGTCCAGCAGCCGCCCCGCCTCGAGCGAGAACGGATCATAGATCTGCCCCTCCCGCTCGCTGAACACCATCGCCAGAACCGCCCCCACCAGCCCCACCGCCACCAGCCCCCACCCGACCGGAGCCGACACCTTCCGCCCGTAGATCGCCACCCCGGTCAGCCATAGCGGAAACAAAATGGCGATCCCCGGCCCCGCCACCACCAGCGCCACCACCGCCGCCGGAATCCCCACACGCCGCGGGAGAAACAGCAGCAGCCCGAACGTCAGATAGTACCAGGCCTCATACCCCAGCGACCAAAACGGCACGTTCGACCCCGGCGAGACGTGTTGAGACCAAAGATCCCCGGTAAAAACCAGGTTCCGCCCAAACGCCCACCAGGCCGGCACGCTATCGCAGCAAAACCCCGTATAGATCTCCGGCCGCGCCGCCATCCCGATCGCATCGACCACCCACGTCACCGCCAAAGCCGGAAGCGCCACCGACGCAATCCGCGCCAGCCGGTTCACCGCATAGCTCCGCGCCGTCGTCTCCCGCGAGCGTGTCACATGACAAATCACGAAGCCGGAAAGGACAAAAAAGATGTCGACCGCCTCGCGCCCGAGCCCCTTGATCTGCCACAACAGCCCGCCGGTGTGGACGCTCCACGCGGCGTGCGAGAGGAACACCATGTAGGCCGCAAGGAAGCGGGCGAGGTCGAGAAAGATCGAGACTTCAAGGTTCATTCGGCGCCGTCGCCCTAGAGTACCCCGCCGTTATAGCAGCCTTCACACCAGCACAAAGCCACGCCACGACTTCCGCCCCGTCGCCTCCCGCAACAGCCCCCCCGCCACCATCCGCGCGATGAGATCAGCCCCCGCCCGAGAGCTCACCCCCAGATGCCCCCCTAACGTCCCCGCCGTGATGATCGGCTCCCGCACCGCGATCGCGATCGCATCCGCCAACCGGGACCGCGCCGTCGCCTTCAACACCCGCCCCCGCTCAACCACCGCCAACAGCCGCGCCAACTCCCGCCGCGCCCCGCTGGCCGCCTCCGCGATACAGTCGAGGATCGCCAAAACCGGATCAGCCGCGAGTGCCGCCCGATCGAGCCGCTGCACCGGTGCCGACCACAACACCAATCCGGGCTCCCCGGTCCCACCCCGCTCCCGCCACAGCCAGGCGGCCCGAAGCGTCGCCGGAAACGACAACCGCCCACCCCCCTCCCCCGCGATCATCCGCGCGGCCTCAAGCAAAGGCGGAAGTTCACCAAGGGGCGGAAGCACCGCCTCAGGCGCCCAGCCCCGCAACTCCGCGAGGCGCCGCCACAGATTGGCCTGCCGTAACGCCATAGCGACGTCCCGATCATCGGGCGCCGCCTGCATCCCCTCCTGCGTCGCGCTGGTGGCCGGAAGCACCGAGGGGAGCCGGGTGCCCAGCTCGGCCGCGGTATAGGCGCCGGTCAGCCGCATGTCGCGCATCGCGAGGTCGAGCGGGTGCACCCAGGTGCCATAATGGGCCAACCAACCGGCCGCCTCACGGTAGGTCAACCGGGCCCGCAACCCGGCCTGCACCATCGGCGCCGCCGCCGCGGTGCTGGCTTCGAGCCGGGCGACTGCGTCTTGGGTTACGGTGATCTGGCTAATCATATGATAAATAATATACCAGAATGACAAACGGAAGGTAACTAGGCATTAAGTGTAGGATGTCGGGTAACCACGAATTCCGGCACGAACGCCCTCCGCAGTCGCAGCCCTCCGCCCGATCCCCTCCGTGCCACGGGCGGATGCCGGGCGCGTGGTTGATATGGACATCATTGCAAACGGTCGTTTTCTGATCGGATATTGAAGTGTACAAGGCGCCATGATCGCCATTGGCTATGCGCGGGTATCGACCGAGGAGCAGAATACCGGGGCGCAGCTCGATGCCTTGCGGGCCGCCGGCTGTACCGAGATCTTCGAGGAGCGAGCCTCCGGCGGCGATCGGGCGCGGCCGGTCCTGGCCCGGGCGCTCGCGCGGGTCGGCCCGGGGGATACGCTGGTGGTCGCGCGGATTGACCGGCTCGCCCGTTCCCTCGCGCATTTGCTGGCGGTGATCGAGGGGCTGCGCGCCCGGGGCGCCTATTTCCGCTCGCTGGGGGACCCGATCGATACGTCGAGCCCGCAAGGGGTGTTCACCCTGCAGGTCCTGGGAGCCGCGGCCGAATTCGAGCGCGCGTTGATCCGTGAACGCACCCGCTCCGGCCTCGCCGCGGCGAGGGCGCGTGGCAGGGTTGGGGGCAACCCCGGTTTGCGGGCGCGCGAGCCGGGCGCCCTGCGGAAGGTCGCCGCGGCCCGGCGGGCCTCGGCGCTCGCCGGCCTCATCGCCGGGGCCGACGTCTGGTTGCCGGTGGTGCGGCGGATGCGCCCGGGGCGCTCCTGGGGCGAGGTTGCGCGTGCGGTCTCGACGGCCACCGGTGCCGCTTGGTCGGCCGATCGGCTCGCCCGCGCGGTGCGTCGGTTTGTCGCCGAGGGGTTGGCGGAGGCCGAGCTGCTCTCCCCTGCCCCGCGCCGCCGCGCGCCGGACAGGCTGCTGGCGGCGGTCGCCGGGATGGCGCGCGCCGGGCTCACGTTGCGGGCGATCGGCGCGGAGCTGACCGCGATGCGCGAGCGCACCCCGCGCGGCGGCGAGACATGGTCGGTCTCATCGGTTGCCCATCTCCTGGCGCGGGCAAAAGCAGCGCGGTTGATCGACTAAGCCTATACGTCGTTACGTGAGTCCGAGAAGACGCAACGCCATACCCGCCACCGCGCAGGCAGCCAAGGTCCAGGACATGCCGATCCGGGTGGCAAAGGCGAGCAGGAACGCCGCCGCCGTCAGCCCCGCCATCGCGGGATTGAGCGACCCCAGCGCCGGCACTTCCAAGGCGAAGGCTACGGGGTGGAACACCCGGAACAACGCATGCAGCGCGAACCACACGGCGAGATTGCCGATCACCCCCACCACCGCCGCGGTGATGCCGTTGAGCGCCGCCGACAGGCCGCGATTGCCGCGCAGCGCCTCGATCCATGGGGCGCCGGCGAAAATCCACAGGAAGCAGGGCGCGAAGGTCACCCATGTCGCCAGCAGCCCGCCCAGCGTGGCGCCCAGCAACGGCGGGAACGGAGCGGGCACACGCCAGGCGCCCATGAAGCCGACGAATTGCAGCACCATGATCAGCGGCCCCGGCGTGGTCTCGGCCATCGCCAGCCCGTCCATCATCTCGCCCGGCGCCAGCCAGTGCTGCGTCTCCACCGCCGCCTGCGCGACATAAGCGAGCACCGCGTAGGCGCCGCCGAAGGTGACGACCGCCATTTTTGAGAAAAAAACTGCAATCCCGGCATAGACGCTGCCCGGCGCCAGCATCACCAGCAGCCCGACCGGCAACAGCCAGGCCACGAGACAGGCGAGCGAAATCCATAGCGTGCTGGCCTGGCCCGGCCGGGCATGGGGGGGAATGTCGGGGCCGAGCAAGCCATGCCCGTCCGGCGCGCCGGATGCCGCGCCGTGGCCCCCTGCCCCGCCAAACGCCAGCGACCCGGCTTTCGTCGCGCCGTAGCCGATCGCCGCGGCGGCCGCGATGACCAGCGGGAACGGCAGGCCGAACAGAAACAGCGCCAGGAAGGCCGCGCCGGCCAATGCGTAGCGGGCCCGGTTGGCCAACGCCCGACGGCCCACGCGGATCAGCGCCTGGGTGACGATTGCCAGCACCGCCGCCTTGAGGCCGAAAAACAACCCCTCCACCGCCGGCAGGCTGCCCAGCAGCACGTAGACCCAGGACAACGCCATGATCGCCACCAGGCCGGGCAGCACGAACAGCAGCCCCGCCGCGAGGCCGCCCTTGGTGCGGTGCATCAGCCAGCCGATATAAGTGGCGAGTTGCTGCGCCTCCGGCCCCGGCAGCAAAGTGCAGTAGGACAAGGCGTGGAGGAAGCGTGCCTCGCCGATCCAGCGTTGCTCATCGACGATGATGCGATGCATTACCGCGATCTGTCCCGCCGGGCCACCGAAGGAGAGCAACGCGACCCGGGCCCAGACGCGCAGCGCCGCAGCAAAACTTACACCATACGGTTCCATCGGCGCCTCAACCCTTCGCGCCTGAGTTTACGTAACGACGTAGCGACTTACCTACGACCCGCCATACGGGTCATGCGCCGGCACCGAAAGCGCACCCCCTCGGCCGCCGACGGTGGATATCGGGCCTGACCGTGTCAAGCCAATCGCGCATAGGCCCGCATGGCCTGCTGCACATCGGCGCGGCCGGACTTATCGCCGCCATCATCGGAGACCGGCGGGCTGCCAGGGCGGTGCGCCCCATGCCCGGCCGCCGCCCCGCCGAGCGAGGCGGCGGCAACCGTGGCGGCCGAGCGATCGAGCATGGCATGAAGGTCACGGGAGAAGGCGCCGAAGGCCGAAGGCGGCCCCGCGGGGTTGGGTAACGCCGCGGCTGCGTGGGTGATCGAGGAGATGTTCATGGCGGGTTCCTTGTTGCGCCGATCACGCCACGCGATTTCCGTGCCAGGGCGAAACCGCGGAATTCCGCCCTTACGCTCGACGGTGAACCGGACCCGCGGCGATTGGCGGGCAGGAACTGCCGGGCAGATTTGGCCGTGGCATCCTAGATCTACGTAACGTCGTCTATACCGCGATACGACACGCCAATACGCCGAGGAGCACCAGCGCGGCGGCGCAGTGCACGCTCCACATGGCTTTGAGCCGCACTCTCATCCGAGACACTCCGAACTATCAGCCGGCCGGCGCAGCCGATCCGGCCGAAATATGTGTGGATGAGCCAAGCCCCGAACAAATCGGGCGACGCCGAGATCGACCAGGCGCGATGAATGTTGCGGGCGGGGTCGGAGGCTTGCAGGCGATGATGGATGGCTGCGGTCATGGCGATGATCTCCTGATCGCAGGAGTGAATCACGGGGTGGGCGGGAGTACAAGGGGTGAAGGGGAGGGGTGTTCTTTTTGTGAACAAAAAGAACCGAAAAAACTTTCTGTTCCATCCATGCCGTTGGCGTACACCCCGCAGATAGGTCGGAGCGGTACATACCAAGGGGATAAAAGTTTTTTGCTTCTTTTTTTCAAAAAAGAAGCGCTTTCTTCCCGCGAATGAGAAACTACGATAATACGTCGTTACGTCCACATGTATTTTCGATCCTACGCAACGCTTCGAAGCACTGCAAACAACAACAGCACCGCACTGATCAGCAACGTCAGGAAGGTCATCACCATCCCGCTCACGCGGAAGCGGAAATCCTCGCGCGCCTGCGCCACCCCGTGGGCATGCAGCAGCCGGCCGACCAGCAGCAGCAGGCCCAGCGCGTGCACTGTCCAGGCCGGATAGCCGGTGACCTCGACGAAGTAGAGCAGCGCCAGGCCAAGCGGCGCGTATTCGGCGAAATTGCCATGCACCCGCGCCGCGCGCTCGAGATGGATGTCGCCGGTGGTGCCGATGGCGATTTTCGCGCTGCGCCGCCGGCGGATCACCTGGACCGACAGGCGGACATAGAGCAGCCCGAGCAGTGCGGCATAAAGCGCGGTGACGGGAGGGTGCATCGGGCTGGGCTCAGCCGCGGCCGATGCCGAAATAGGTGAGGCCGGCCTGGCGCATTGCCGCGGGGTCATAGATGTTGCGCAGGTCAACCAGCACGCGGCCGCGCATGGCGGCGGCGAGGCGGGCAGGGGAGAGGGCGCGGAACTGGTTCCACTCCGTCACCAGCACGGTCGCGTCGGCACCCTGGGCGGCGTCGAGCGCGTCATGGCACCACACCACGTTGGGCGGCAGGAGGGGCTTGGCCGCGGCCATGCCCTCGGGATCGAACACCCGCACGGCGGCGCCATCCTCGGCGAGGCGCGAGACGATCGGGATTGCCGGGCTGTCGCGCATGTCGTCGGTCTCGGGCTTGAAGGTGAGGCCGAGCACCGCGATGGTCTTGCCGCGCACCACCCCACCGCAGGCGGCGATGATGCGCGCGGCCATGGTGGATTTGCGGGCGTCGTTGACCGCGACAACGGTTTCCACCAGGCGGGAAGGGGCCCCGGCCTCCTGGGCGATGCGCACCAGGGCCAGCGTATCCTTGGGGAAGCAGGAGCCGCCGAAGCCCGGCCCGGGCTGCAGGAAGCGGCTGCCGATGCGGGCATCGAGGCCGATGCCGCGGGCGACTTCCAGCACATCGGCACCGGTGCGCTCGCAGAGATCCGCCATTTCGTTGATGAAGGTGACCTTCATGGCAAGGAAGGCGTTGGCGGCGTATTTGGTCAGCTCCGCGGTTTCGATGCCGGTGAACAGGATCGGCGCCTCGGTGGCGGCAATCGGGGCGTAGAGGCGGCGCATGGTGTCGCGGGCGCGCTCGGTGGCGGCGCCAATGACGACGCGGTCGGGTTTCATGAAATCGCCGATCGCGTTGCCTTCGCGGAGGAATTCGGGGTTGGAGGCAACGTCGAACGCGAGGTCGGGGCGGGTGGTGCGGATGATTTCGGCGATGCGGCTGCCGGTACCCACGGGGACGGTGGATTTGGTGACGACCACGGCATAGCCGGTCATCGCGCGCGCGACCTGCTCGGCGGCGGCGTAGACGTAGCTGAGATCGGCGTGGCCGTCGCCGCGGCGGGTGGGGGTGCCGACGGCGATGAACACCGCCTCGGCGCCCTGCATGGCCTCGGCGATGTCGCTGCCGAAGGTCAGCCGGCCGGCGGCGGCATTGGATTTCACGAGGTCTTCCAGGCCCGGCTCATAGATCGGCATCCGCCCTTCACGCAGGGCGGCGAGGCGGGCGGGGTCGACCTCGACGATCGCCACTTCGACCCCGAATTCGGCGAAACACGCGCCGGACACCAGGCCGACATAGCCGCCGCCGATCATTGCAATGCGCATTCTGGGGTCTCCACGTCGTTCGCTCGTCTTGCAGCACATTTCGTGGCGCCGCGTCACGCGCGAGTGGTAAGGAAGGGAGCGCTTCTTTTTGAAAAAAGAAGCAAAAACTTTCTATCCGTTTGGTTCACGGCTGCCCGGAGTGACTCCGCAGCCAGTGGATAAAAGTTTTTTGGTTCTTTTTTTCAAAAAAGAACCGCTTCCTTCTTATCCACAGCCCACCTCCGATATCCCGGGGACTCTACCGACACTTCCCGGGGGCTCTACCGACACGAAGGCCCTGAATCCCGGGTTATCCCGGGGACTTTACTGACAGACTCTAATAAGAAATCTATTAGTCTTTTCAAATAGTCTGTGTCGGGAGAGTCCCCGGCGACAGGGTGCCAGCCGGGATGTATAAGGGGCTCAAGAGCTGGTAACGGCGAGGGAGTATCGCGTGGGCACGGTTCATCGGCTGGTGATTGAGCATGGCAGGGAAGAGGCGCTCAAGAAGGTCGATCCGGCCGAGCGCCACCTCGTCCGTCTGGCTGCCGACATTCTGGCAGAAGAGGACGACGCGATCGGCGTCACCTATAGCGGGTTCTGCCAAGCTTCCTTGCCGCATAAGCGCCTGCCGCCGGAAAAGGAATGGATCCGCCAGTCCGAGCGCCTGACGTTGATGATCGAGCCCGGCCGCCTGATCCGGCCCGGCACCAATGAGGGCGAATTCGTCGGCGTGCCCTATGGCAGCCGGGCGCGGCTGATCCTGCTGTATCTGCAAACCCAGGCGCTTCGCTCGCGATCCCGCGAAGTGGAACTCGGGAAGTCCATGCGGGAGTGGCTGCGGCGGATGGGGATTGCGCAGGGTGGCAAGTCCATCCGCGAGGTGCGGGACCAGGCGACGCGGCTATCCATCTGCAAACTCACGTTTTTTTACCAGAACGCGAATGGGGGCACCGGATTTTCCTCGGAGCGGATCGTCGATGACGGCGTGCTGTTCCTCGAACCGAATGGGCCGGACGATCGCCAGGCCACGATGTTTGTTGAGACAGTGCGGATCAGCCAGTCCTTCTATGACGCGCTGAGCCGCCACCCCGTGCCGCTGTGGGAACCGGCGATCCGGGCGATCCAGAACAACTCCATGGGGCTTGATCTCTATGTCTGGCTCGCCTACCGGCTGCATGTGCTGAGCAAGCCGACCTCGATCCGCTGGGCACGGCTGCATCAGCAGTTCGGCGCCGGGTTCAAGAGCCAGCGGCAGTTCAAACCGACCTTCATCAGCAATCTCAAGCTCGCGCTGGCGGTGTATCCGGAGGCGGGGGTGGAGGTCGATGAGGACGGCGTCCGGCTGCTGCCATCGCGGCCACCGATCCCCGAGCGGCAAATCGCCCGCGGCTGAGGGCAGAGCGGGTTTACCGGGGGCAAGTCCCCCGGTTTTCGTTTGTGGGGCCCGCGCGAGGTGTCGGTAGAGTCCCCGGTTTCGACGCAGCGCTGGCCGATTTCATCGCAAGACCGTGCCACAAGGGTCTGAATCTGCAAATTGTGGGGACTCTACCGACACCCCTTGCCCCGGCGCGGAGGCATATGTAACGACGTGAGCGTGTCTTTGCATGTTGATATCCTGACGTGTGGATGTCCCAGCGGGGGTTTTAGTGACGGTTCTGACCATTGCGAGCTCCAAGGGCGGCCCGGGCAAGACGACGGTGGCAATGCTGCTGGCGGGCTCGCTCGCCGCCGCCGGGCGCCGAGTGGTGGCGCTCGACGCCGACCCTACGCAGGCCTTCAGCCGCTGGGCCGCCGGCGCCTATGAGGGCGCGGCCTTTGAGACCCATGCCGAGGTCGACGAGACCAGGCTCGCCCATTTGATCGATCGCGTGGCGGGTGAGGCGGATGTGGTGATCGTCGATACCGCCGGCTTCGGGAATCGCGCCGCGGCGGTGGCAATGACGAGCGCGGACGCCATTATCGTGCCGACCCTCAGCGGGGAGGCCGATGTCACCGAGGCGGAAAAGACCGTGCGCCTCGCCGAGGGGCTGGCGCGGGCGGCGCGGCGGGAGATCCCGGCTGCGGTGCTGCTCAATAAGGTCCGCCGCACACAGTTGACCAAGCATGCCATGGCCGAAATCGCGGCGGCCGGATTACCGCGCCTGGAAGCGACCTTGAGCGACCTCGTAGCCTATGGCGAGCTCTCCTATTCCGGCCGGATTCCGGCGGCGGGCCCGGCGGTAACGGAAATTGCCGGTCTGCTGGCGGAGCTGCGCGAAAAAGGGTGGATCCCCCGATGAAGAACCTCAAGCCGCGCACTGGCCGCCCCTCGGCCGAGGAGGCTTTGCGGATAGCCAGTGCCGAGGCACCGGCCTTGCCGCCGGCGCGAGTCACAGTCGATGACCGGCCAAGCACCCTCAACTTGCGGCTGCGTATGTCCACCATCAACGCGTTGACGGCCAAGGCCAAGGCGGAGGGGCTGACACAGAAGCAGGTCGTCTGCCTCGCATTGGCTGCCAGCGGGGTCGCCGTTGCGCCGGCCGATCTCGAGGACCGGACGCCGCGGCGGAAGGTTTGAACAGGTGGTGAGTGAAGGAAGAAAGCGCTTCTTTTTGAAAAAAGAAGCAAAAATTTTCTATCCGTTTGCTGCGTACTCTCCGTGGAAGGCACCGAGCCAAACGAATAAATGTTTTTTGGTTCTTTTTTTCAAAAAAGAACCGCTTGCTTCCCTCCAATGAAACTCCTCCACATCTACCCAACCTTCGCCGTCGGCGGTGCCCAGGCCCGTTTCGTCGCCATCGCCAATCACTTCGGCCGGCGCTGGCAGCATGTCATCGTGGCGATGGACGGCATCAGCACCTGCCGGGAGCGGCTGAACCCGGAGCTTGATGTACGCTTCCTCGATGCGGGGGTAATCAAGGGCGATACACTAGGCAATCTGCGCCGTTTCCGCGCGATCCTGCGGACGGAGCAGCCGAGCTGCCTGGTAACGAGTAACTGGGGCAGCATCGAGTGGGGCATGGCCGCAACCGGCAGCGGGATCCGCCATGTTCATATGGAAGACGGGTTCGGGCCGGATGAGCGCACCCGACAGATTTCCCGCCGGGTATGGACGCGGCGGGTGGTGCTGCATCGGCGGGAAATCCTGGTGCCGTCACAGGTGCTCTATTGCATGGCGACGCAGACATGGCGACTACCGCCAAAGCGGGTTCATTATGTGCCCAACGGTATCGATCTCAGCCGCTTCAGCCCGCGGGCAACCGGCCGCGATGGAGTACCGGTGATTGGTACCGTCGCCGCATTGCGGGCAGAAAAAAACCTGTCGCGGCTGCTTCATGCCGTCGCGGCGATGCGCAATCCTGCCCGGCTGGTGATCGTCGGCGGCGGGCCGGAGCGGGAGATGCTTGGGGTGCTGGCCGCGGAATTGGGGATCGCCGAACGGGTGACATTCGCCGGCCACCAGACGGATACCGCGCCGTTCTATCGTGATTTCGACATCTTCGCCCTGTCGTCGGATACCGAGCAAATGCCGCTATCGGTGCTGGAGGCAATGGCGGCAGGCCTCCCGGTGGTTTCAACCGATGTGGGCGACGTCGCCGGGATGGTATCTGCGGAGAACACGCGCTTCATCGTCGACCAGAACCCAGAAAATCTCGCGAACGCTTTGGATGGTCTGGCCGGCAACGACGAGCTTCGCCGTAGCCTTGGCAGGTCGAACCGGCAGAAGGCCGAGCGCGACTATAGTGATATTGCCATGTTTGAGGCGCATGCTGCGCTGTACGAGGGGAAGGTGTAGGAAGATGTTCTTTTTGTGAACAAAAAGAACCAAAAAAACTTTCTGTTCCATCCATGCCGTTGGCGTACTCCCCTCGGATAGTTGGGAGCGGGACACAGCAAGGGAATAAAACTTTTTTGATTATTTTTTTCAAAAAAGAAGCCCTTCCTTCCTACCTTAAGCGACCCAACTCTCCGCCCCCTGCGCGGTAAAATGCACCGGCTCCGCCGTTCCCCCCGCGGCGTTCATCGTGCGGATGAAGCGGGTGCGGTTCTCCGGCGGAACCAGGAACATCATGAATCCGCCACCGCCGGCGCCGGAGACTTTGCCAGCCATTGCCCCGCTGGTCATGGCGGTCGTCAGCAGGGTTTCGATGAGGTCGGTGGAAATTCCGCCGGCGGTGCGTTTTTTGGCGAGCCAGGAGCGGTTGAGAATGGTCGCCATCCCCCTGATATCGCCGGTCAACAAAGCCAGCTTCATGTCGATGGCGTCCTGCTTCATCTGGTGCAGCCCGGCCATGGCATCAGTGGACGCGGTTTGCATGCCTTTCTGCTGCTCCTCGATGATCCGCTCGGACCGGCGAGACACGCCGGTGAAGCAGGTGACGAGGGAGGCTTCGATTTCGTTGATGATAGCTGGGGAGACGCGCAGCGGATTGACGATCACGCGGTCGGTGCCGAGGAACTCGATGAAATTCGCCCCGCCGAAGGCCGCCGCATACTGGTCCTGCTTGCCGCCGGCGAGGCCGAGATCGATGCGCTCGATTTCAAAGGCGAGATGGGCGACGTCATAGAGACCCAGGGGCAGACCGAGCAGATTCCGCCAGGCCTCGACCATGGCCACCACAAGAGCGGAAGAAGAGCCCAGGCCGGAGCCAGGAGGGGCGTCGGTGGTGGTGGTGATGGTGAGAGGAAGAGGTACGCCGCCGCGGAACTGGCGGATCATCCTCCGATAGACCCCGGCGTGAATGCCAAGCCGGGCACCGATAGTGGCATCGGGCTCGGGGTCGAAGCTCTCGCTGATGTCGAGATCCTCGGCGATGAAATGCAGCCGACCGTCCAGCGAGGGGCCAATGAAGGTATAGGCGTGTCGGTTGATGGTGATGTTGAGCACCGCGCCGCCGAACTGGTCGCAATAGGGGGAAAGATCGGTGCCTCCCCCGGCGAGGCCGAGCCGCAGCGGCGCACGGGAGCGAATGGTGGGGACTTGCATGTCGGTCTCGTCAGGCCAGGAGAGGACGAAGGTAGGCATCGAGATCGCCGCCGCGGAAATGGTGCGAGGCGATGCCGGCCGCGGTGGCAGCCTGTAAATCGGTGACCTGGTCGCCGATCAGAAAGCATTGTGCGGGATCAAGCTGCCAGCGCGCCAGCAGGTCATTGATCATTCCAGGCGCCGGCTTGCGACACTCAGCGACGCGGCGATAGGCGGGGAGGGGGGCCTCGGGATGGAACGGGCAATAGCGGTAATCATCGATCGTCCCTCCGGCCGCCAGGATTTGTCCGCGCATCCAGCCGATCAGGTCGTGGACCGCAGCCTCATCGTAGAAGCCGCGGGCGACGCCGGATTGGTTGGTAACGATGAAGACATGCCGGCCGGAGCGGGTCGCCCGCACCACCGCGTCAATCGCGCCGTCGATCCAGGTGAAACGGTCCCGCGTGCCGACATGGCCGTAATCATGGTTCAGCACGCCGTCCCGATCAAGGAACAACGCGGGCCGGCGCAGGGCGGCGGGGAGTTCGGTTTGCGCCCGGGCGTAATCGGCGGGGACACCGATATCGATAAAATAACCCTCCCCCTCCGTGGCCCGCAGCACACCGCGCTGGGCCATGGCGGGGAGGATGTCGCGCTCCAGCGAACACACCGGGCGCAGCTCGGCCAGAATGCGACGATCGAACACATAGATTCCGGCGTTGATGGTTCCCTCGGTCACGCCTTCCGGCGGGCGCTCATGGAAGCGGGTGATCCGGTCCCCCGCGGTCTCCACCAGCCCGGCGCGCGAGGCGTCCGGCACGCGACG
>CAIWAJ010000327.1:0-1691 GCA_903910565.1 uncultured Rhodospirillales bacterium | reverse complement strand
CTGCCGTGCACCTCCAGCAGCGCGATCGCGTCCTGCGTCAGCATCGGGCACAGGCCGAAGCCCATATTGGCGCTGCTCACCGGCTCGAAGGCGGCCAGCGCGATGAGGTGCGAGAGCCCCTGCCCGCCATGCGCCTCGCTGGCGGCGATGCCGATCCAGCCGGCCTCGGCATAGGCACGGAAGGCCTCGGCAAAGCCCGGCGGCGGGGTGACCACGCCATCCGCCCATTTCGCCCCGACCTGATCGCCCACCTTGTCGAGCGGGCCGAGCACGCCCTCAGCCATGCGCGCCGCCTCGCCGAGAATGGCGGCCGTATCGGCCTCGTCCATGGCGTCGAAGCCGATGACGTGGTGGAGCAGCCAGGCGGTCTCGTCAGGAGGGGCGGTGATGGCCATGATGCGGTCTCCAGTGGGCTTCAGCGGCGCTCTTATTAACCCGGCGCTTCGGGCAGCAACACCGTGGCGACGGCCTGGCAGGCGATGCCCTCCATGCGGCCGGTGAAGCCCAGCCGCTCGGTCGTGGTCGCCTTCACCGAAACGCGCCCGGCATCGCAGCCCAGCAGCTCCGCGAGCCGTTCGATCATCGCCGGCGCGTGCGGGGTGATTTTCGGCCGCTCGCAAATCAGCGTCACGTCCACATTGGCAATCCGCCCGCCGCGGGCCGCCACCCGTACGGCGGCGTGGCGGAGGAAGCGGGCGGAATCCGCGTCCTTCCACTGCGCCTCGCTGGGCGGGAAATGCCGGCCGATATCGCCCTCCGCCAGCGCGCCATAGATCGCGTCGCACAGCGCATGGATGCCCACATCGGCGTCGGAATGGCCGGACAGCCCCTTCTCATGCGGCACCTCGATGCCACAGAGGATCAGCTTGCGGCCGGCTTCCAGCACATGCACGTCAAACCCGGTGCCGATGCGGGGATAGAGCGGCGGCGCCAGCACGCGTTCAAGCCGGGCCTGATCTTCGGGATAGGTCATCTTGATATTGTCCTCGCTGCCGGCGACCAGCGCCACTTTGTGTCCCGCCGTTTCCAGCAGCGAGGCGTCATCGGTGGCGCCCTCCGGCAAGCTGCGGTGCAAAGCGAGCAGCAGGGGGAAGCGGAAGCCCTGGGGTGTCTGCGCGCGGAACAGCCCGTCCCGTGGAATAGTCGTTTCGATCACCCCGCCGCTCGCGCGTTTGAGCGTGTCGGCAACCGGCGCGGCGGGAATGGCACCCTCATGCGTGGCAAGGGCCGCGATCAGATCGGGGATGGTGGAGGCGGGGAAGAATGGACGTGCCCCGTCATGCACCAGCACGAGATCCGGGGCATGGACGGCCAGCGCCTCGAGCCCGGCCCGCACACTGGCCTGCCGGGTCGCACCGCCGGGCACTACCGGCAGATGCGGGAGCCCGGCGAGGGCCTCGCCGATCGCTTCCGCGTCGCCGACGGGTTGCAGCAGGGTGATGTCGCGGAGCAACGCCTGGGCGGCATGGCGCAGCACGGTCTGGCCGGCGATGGTGACATATTGCTTGGGCATGGCCGCGCCGAAGCGGCTGCCGCTGCCCGCGGCGACCAGTACGGCGGCGATACGGGGTATCTGAGAGGGCTCGATGCTCATGCCGGCAAACTCGCCGCCCGCGCGCGATCCGTCAACGCAAGCCGCTGCATGCCGCCTTTCAGGCGCCTGCCCCACAGTACACGCACCAGCAGCGCCG
>CAIWAJ010000326.1:0-9688 GCA_903910565.1 uncultured Rhodospirillales bacterium | reverse complement strand
GGAGCGGCTCGATGCGGTGATGCAGGCGATCTACGCCGCCTATGGCACGGGGTGGGACGACGCGGCGGCCAATCCGCTGGCGGAGGAGGCGATCTGGCTGGCGCGCATGCTGGCCGATCTGCTGCCCGAGACGCCGGAGCCACTTGGGCTGCTCGCGCTATTGCTGTTCTGCGAATCCCGCCGCGCCGCACGGCGCGATTCAGAGGGCCGCTTCGTCCCGCTCTCCGCGCAGGACACCACGCGCTGGTGCGCCCCGATGCTCGTCGAGGCCCGCGCCATCCTCACCCGCGCCGGCGCCATCGGGCAGCCCGGCCGCTTTCAGCTCGAAGCCGCCATCCAATCCGTCCATGCCGCCCGGCGCGAAACCGGCGCCACCCATTGGGACGCCGTCGCCCTGCTCTACGAAGGGCTCCACGCCCTCGCCCCCACCACCGGCGTCGGCGTCAGCCGCGCCGCCGCCCTCGCCGAAGCGCGCGGCCCGGCCGCCGGCCTCACGGCGCTCGATGGCCTCGATGCCGGCCCAATCGCAGCCTACCAACCCTACTGGGCCCTGCGCGCCACCCTGCTCCGCCGCCTCGGCCAGGACGCCTCGGACGCACGCGACCGCGCGATCGCCCTCACCACCGACCCCGCGCTCATCGCCCATCTCCGCGCAGAGCCCGCCGCACAAGCGGGCTGACCAGCGCCGCCAACTCATCCGCATGGCGGTACTCAGGCATGAAGCGCTCGATCAGCGCATCCCGCCCCGCCGCCGGATGAAAATACAGCTCGCTCAGCCCCTCCGGCAATTCCGGGATCAGCCGCAACAGCCGCGCCTCATCGAATCCTCCAGACCACGCCAGGCCGAACACCTGGTCATTCACCCGCATCCCCGCCCGCACCGCCTGAGCACGAAACATAAGCGACCACGCCGCCATCGCCCGCGCCCCCAAGCTCGGCGGCACGCCACACCGCGCCATCACCCCCACCGGCTCATTCGGCACCCGCACCGCGCCCAGCCCGAACTCCCGCCCGATCCGCAGCATCAGCGCCCCCACCGTCGGGTGCAAATGCATGTGCTTGTGCGAATCCGCATGGTCCAGCACCAGCCCCGTCGCCGCGAACGCCGCGAACTGCGCCCGAATCTCCGCCGCCAATTGCCGCCGCACCCGCGGCAGACAAAAATACCGCAGCCCCAACCCCAGCTGGTCCGAGGGAAACCACCCTTCCCCATCCACCAAATCCGGAATCACCGCCGGCGCCAGCACCGAAGGCCCCTCAATCACCACCAAATGCAGCCCCACCCGCAGGCCGGGCAGCCGGCGCGCCCGCGCCACCGCATCCACCACCGCCGCCCCACCCATCATCAAACTGGCCGAGGTCAACACCCCATCCCGATGCGCCCGCTCAATCCCCTCATTGACCGCCTCGGACATCCCAAAATCATCCGCGGTCACCACGACGGACGTCATGGCGGGGGAGGAAGCAAGGCGGGGGGCGTTGCCCCCTCGACCCCCACCAGGGGCCGAGCCCCTGGACCTCTCCCCATCAGAACCCACTTAAACGGATGGGGGTCTGGGGCCTCAGGCCCCAGCGGGGTCCAGGGGCCGCGCCCCTGGCCTTCCTTCCCCCCCAGCATCAAGCCGCGTGGCGGTCGCGGAGGAATTGGAAGAATTCGACGCCTTCGCGCAGGCGGCGTTTCATCATTTGCGGGCTGCGGATCATCTCGTTGACGATGGAGGCGATCTTGGGGGCGCGGAAGTAGAACTTCTTATAGAAGGTTTCCACGGACTCGAAGATTTCGGTGTGCGAGAGGTGCGGGTAGTGCAGCGGGGCGACCTGGATGCCGGATTCGTCGATGAGTTCGGCGTGATCGGCGTCGAGCCAGCCGTTTTCGACGGCCTGGTTGTAGAGGAAGGTGCCGGGATAGGGCGCGGCGAGCGAAACCTGGATGGTATGCGGGTTGATTTTCGTCGCGAAGCGGATGGTTTCCTGGATGGTCTCGGTGGTTTCGCCGGGCAGGCCGAGGATGAAGGTGCCGTGGATTTTGATGCCGAGCTCGTGGCAGTCCTTGGTGAACGTCTCGGCGACTTCGATGCGCATGCCCTTCTTGATGTTGTGCAGGATCTGCTGGTTGCCGGATTCATAGCCGACCAGGAGCAGGCGCAGCCCGTTGTCCTTCAACACCTTAAGCGTTTCGCGCGGCACGTTGGCCTTGGCGTTGCAGGACCAGGTGACCCCCATTTTGCCAAGCTCGCGGGCGATGGCCTCGGCGCGGGGCAGGTTGTCGGTGAAGGTGTCGTCGTCGAAGAAGATTTCGCGGACCTGCGGGAAGTATTTCTGGATCAGGCGGATTTCCTCTGCGACGTGGCCGGGCGAGCGCACGCGGTAGGTATGGCCGCCGACGGTGTGCGGCCACAGGCAGAAGGTGCAGCGCGATTTGCAGCCGCGCCCGGTGTAGATCGAGACATAGGGGTGCATGAGGTAGCCGATGAAGTAGTCCTCGATGCGCAGGTCCCGCTTATAGACCTCGGTGACGAAGGGCAGCTCGTCCATGTTGTGCAGGATGGCGCGGTCCTTGTTATGAACGATGGCGCCGCCGGCGTTGCGGTAGGAGATGCCGTCGACTTTCGCCCAGTCGCGCCCCTCGGCGATTTCCTTGATGGTGAAATCGAACTCATTGCGCGCCACAAAGTCGATCGGCGCGCCCTTGAGCAGGCTCTCCTCCGGCTGCACCGCGACCTTTGCGCCGACCAGGCCGATTTTAAGCGCGGGATTCGCGTCCTTGAGGGCCTGCGCCACCTTCACGTCCGACGCGAAGGAGGGGGTGGAGGTGTGGATGATGCAGAGTTCATGTTGCTTGGCCGCGGCCACCACCGGCTCCATGCCCAGGCGGGCCGGCGGCGCGTCGATCAGCTTGGAGCCTTCCACCAAAGCGGCGGGCTGGGCGAGCCAGGTGGGGAACCAGAAGCTCTTGATCTCCCGCTTGGCCTGGTAGCGCGAGCCGGCGCCGCCGTCGAACCCGTCGAAGGAGGGAGGCTGGAGAAAGAGGGTTTTCATCATGGCGAGGGGCTTCCGGATGCGGGCGGCGCGGCGTGCAGGATCTGGCCGCGCCATTCGACACGGGTGCCGGCATGGCTGGCCAGGAGAACGGCTATGGATATGAGGTCGCGCAGCGGGAAAAGCCAGATTGGCGTCCGCGTTGCAAGTGTTTCATCGATCCCGCGCAATTCGGCTTCCACCAGGCGGGCGATCCCGGCGCGCAGCAACCAGGCGGCGAGGAACACTACCACCGCCCAGGCGGCCCCGCTCAGCGCCACCCCGAGGAGCGCCCAGGCCAGCGGGTATTGCAGCGCCGAGAGCGCGAAGCCGACCGGTTCGAGTGAGCGGATGGTGCGGCCCCAGCGCAATTCGTGGCGCCACAGCGCGGCCAGCGTGGCCTCCGGCACCGTCGTCGCCACCGCCGAAGCGGCGAGGCCGACCGACAGACCGCTGGCGCGGACGCGGCGGCCGAGCATCTGATCGTCGGCCAGATCATCGGCGAGGGATTCGAGGCCGCCGATGGCATCGAGGGTTTCCCGCCGCAGCGCCATGGTGGCCCCAAGACAATCCTGCCGCCCGAGCGCGCGGGCGAGCAGGGCGCCGGGCAGGAAGACGTGGTTGATCCAGGCGGTCCCGAGCAAGGCGGCCGGCGCATCGCTGGCGGGCCGGCCGGTGTAGAGCAGTGTCGCGAGCCCGCAGCCCGGCGTGGCCAAGGTGGCGAGGATGGCGTCGAGATAGGTTGCCGTCACGTGCACATCGCTATCGGCGATCACCAGCGTGTCATGCTTCGCTACCGGCAACATATTGATAAGATTTCCGATTTTCCGGTTCACACCATGCGGCGTGGCATCCACCACCAAGGCGATGTCGCGCCTGGGGAAGCGCGCGCGCAGCCGCTCCACCACGGCGATGGCGGGGTCCTCGGGGTCCTGCACGCCGCAGACGATTTGCAGCGGGCCGTATTCCAGCGCGCACAGCGAGGCCAGCGCCACCTCCAGCAGCGGCTCGTCGCCATGCAGCGGCTTGAGCACCGTGACCGGCAGGCGCGGCGACGGCGCGATCGTGCGAGGGCGAAAGCGGCGCAGCGCCAGCCACCCCGCCAGCGCCTGCGCCAGCCCGGCGGCCGCCGCCAAGAAGATGATCCAGACGATCATCCCGCTCTATTGCCGCGCGAGTGCCGCCGCCTTGTCCTGCAGCATGGCGATCAGCGGCGCTGCGCTGCCGTCCTTCACCAAAGCGCGGAAATCCGAGCGCTGCACCGCGACACGGCTGATCGAGCCGTCCACCAGCATGTCCACCGCGCGCCAGCCGGCGGGCGTCTTGCGCATCACATAGTCGAGCCGGGTCGGGTCGCCGGAGGGCGGGATCACGCTGGTCTCCACCACCACATCCTCCCCCACGGCGCGTTGCTCCGCCAGCAGCGCGACTCGGGTCCCGTCATCGGCGTTGAAATTGGCCACCCAGGTCGCCACCGTGAACGTCTCGAAGGCCTCGGCGAGGTCAGTCTTCTGCGCGGCGGAGAAGCCGGACCAGCGCGGCCCGACCGCGGCCTGGAGAATGGCGGCAAGGTCAAAGCAGGCCAGCACCGCCGGCCGCAGCGCGGCGGCACGATCGGCGAAGGGCGTCCGCCCCGCTTTCATTCCCGCCGTCAGCGCCGCCAGCATGCCGCGCACCGGCGCCGCGGCGGCCTCATCGGCCCGGGCCGTGCCGGCGATGAGCGCCAGCAGAAGCGCCGCGCGCCGGGAGACGCGCATCACGCCCGCGCCGCCCCGGCCCCTTTTCCGCCGAGCGCGGTCAGCACGGTCGCGGCGATATCCTTGGCCGACAGCCCGGCCTTGATCATCTGCTTGGCCGGGCTTTCATGATCGATGAAGCGGTCGGGCAGCGTCATCGGGCGGAATTTCAGCCCGTGGTCGAGCAGCCCCTTCCAGGCGAGATGGTGCATCACCGCCGCGCCGAACCCGCCCTGGCTGCCCTCCTCCACCGTCACCAGCACCTCGTGATGCCGCGCGAGCTGCTCGATCAGCGCGGTATCGAGCGGCTTCATGAAGCGGGCATCCACCACGGTGGTCTTGAGGCCGCGGGTGGCCAGCTCATCGGCCGCCTTCAGCGCATCGGCCAGCCGGGTGCCGAGCGACAGGATCGCCACGGTGCCGCCATCCCGCAGCACCCGTCCGCGTCCGATCGGCAGAATTTCGCCGCGCGCCGGCAGGGCCAGCCCGGTGCTCTCGCCGCGGGGAAAGCGGAAGGCGCTCGGCGCGTCATCGATCGCCGCCGAGGTGGCGACCATGTGCATCAGCTCCACCTCGTCGGCCGGCGCCATCACCACGATGCCGGGCAGGCAGCCGAGATAGGCGAGATCGAAACTCCCGGCATGGGTGGCGCCATCGGCCCCCACCAGGCCGGCGCGATCGATCGCGAAGCGCACCGGCAGGGATTGCAGCACCACGTCATGCACCACCTGGTCATAGCCGCGCTGCAGGAAGGTGGAGTAGATCGCGCAGAACGGCTTGATCCCCTCGGTCGCGAGCCCGGCCGCGAAAGTCACCGCATGCTGCTCGGCGATGCCGACATCGAAAGTGCGGTCCGGGAAGGCCTTGCCGAAGCGGTCGAGCCCGGTGCCCGAGGGCATGGCGGCGGTGACGGCGACGATCGCCGGGTCCCGCTCCGCCTCGGCGATCAGCGCGTCGGCGAATACCTTCGTATAGGTTGGCGGCCCCGGCGGCGCCTTGGCCTGCTCGCCGGTGATGACGTTGAACTTCGAAACCGCATGCAGCTTGTCGGCCGAAGCCTCGGCGGGGCCGTAGCCCTTGCCCTTCTTGGTGATGACATGCAGCAGGATCGGCCCGTGATGCCCGGAATCCGGCTCCTCCGCCTCGCGGAGATTGCGCAGGATGGGCAGCAGATGGTCGAGATTATGCCCGTCGATCGGGCCGACGTAGTAGAACCCCATCTCCTCGAACAACGTGCCGCCGGTCAGCATGCCCCGCGCATATTCCTCGGCCCGGCGCGCCGTGCGCTCGATGCTCTTCGGGAAGCGCTTGGCCATCCGCGCCGCGAGATCGCGCAGCGAGAGGAAGGAGTTGGAGGACAGCAGACGCGACAGATAGGCGCTCATCGCGCCGACCGGGGGGGCGATCGACATGTCATTGTCGTTCAACACCACGATGAGCCGCGAATGCAGCGCGCCGGCGTTGTTCATCGCCTCATAGGCCATCCCGGCGCTCATCGCGCCATCGCCGATCACCGCGATAACGTTGCGATTATCCTTGATGCCCCGAGCATTCTTGAGATCGCGCCCGACCGCCATGCCGAGCCCGGCGGAGATCGAGGTGGAGGAATGGGCCGCCCCGAAAGGGTCGTACTCGCTCTCGGCGCGGCGCGTGAACCCCGACAGCCCGCCGCCCTGGCGCAGGGTGCGGATGCGATCGCGCCGCCCGGTCAGGATCTTGTGCGGGTAGCACTGATGGCCGACATCCCAGATCAGCCGGTCATCCGGGGTGTCGAAAATCGCGTGGATGGCGACGGTCAGCTCGACCACCCCCAACGAGGCGCCGAGATGCCCGCCGGTGGTGGAGACCGCGTCGATCGTCTCGGCGCGCAGTTCCTCGGCGAGTTGCTTGAGCTGCTCGGCCGAGAAATTACGCAGATCGGCCGGCACCCTCACCCGGTCCAGCAGCGGCGTTGCGGGCCGGCTTGCGATCGTGGGCGCGAGGGGAGCGTTCATCAGAGGTGCTTTCAGTTCCGCCGTGAGACCATGAAGGCGGCGAGGGCGCGCAGGTGATCCGCCGCCTCGCCGAAGCTGTCGAGATGCCCGGCCGCCTGGGCGGCGAGATGTTCCGCCTGGGCGCGGGCGCGGGCGACGCCGAGCACCGCGACCATGGTCGCCTTGCCCTGCTCTGCGTCCTTGCCGGCGGTCTTGCCAAGTTCCGCCGCCGATCCCTCGACGTCCAGCAGGTCATCGGCGATCTGGAAGGCGCTCCCGATATCGCGGCCATAGGCGGTCAGCAAATGGCGCTGGTGCAGTGGCGCGCGGCCGAGAATAGCCCCGGCCTCGACGCTGTATTGGATGAGCCGCCCGGTCTTGAGCGCCTGCAAGCGGCCGACCTCATCGGCGGTCAGGCTCTGGCCCTCGGTCATCATGTCGATCATCTGCCCGCCACACATGCCCCGCGCGCCGGAGGCGTGGGCGAGGGCCAGCACCAGCTCGGACCGCGCCTCGGGGTTGGAGTGGGTGTCGGGCTCGGCGAGGATTTCGAAGGCGCGGGTCTGCAAGGCATCCCCGGCGAGGATCGCGGTGGCCTCGTCGAACGCCTTGTGGGTGGAGGGCTTCCCGCGGCGCAGATCGTCATCGTCCATCGCCGGCAGGTCGTCATGCACCAGCGAATAGGCGTGCAGCATCTCGACCGAGGCCGCCACCCGGGCGGCGCAGTTATGGTCCACCCCGAACAGCCCCGCGGTGGTCATCACGAGAAATCCGCGCAGCCGCTTGCCTCCGCCGAGCGTGGCATAGCGCATCGCCTCGAACAGCCGGGCTTCCGGGCCTTCCGGCACCGGCAGCAGCACGTCGATCGCCTGCTCGACCTCTCCGGCGACCCGCTTCAGGGCGTCGGACAGTGACTCTCCGCTCATTCCGCGCTCCTCAGCGCCAGCGACCCATCGGCGCCGGCGACGATCGCCTGCACCCGTTGCTCCGCTTCGGCGAGCTTGGCCTCGCAATGCGCCTTTAGTTTGGCGCCGCGCTCATAGGCGCCGATCGCGTCCTCCAGCTTCTGCTGGCCGCCTTCGAGGCCCCGCACGATCCGCTCAAGCTCCGCAAGCGCGTCCTCGAAGGACATCGTGGAAACGTCCGCCGGCGGTTCGGCGGGAGGCGCGGTGCGGGCGGACATGCAGGACAGACTCCGATAACCCGGGAGTGTAACACGAATGTGCAGTCGATACCGCGTCCGGCGCCGCCCGCCAACCCGGATTCCCGTCCGGTGGGGATCACACCGCCTGGGCCGACTCCAATTCCTCCTCGGCCGCCAGCCAATCGGACTCGGCCACGTGCTCCAGCCGCTTGATCGCGGCCAGCTTGGCCTGGGCGGCGACGACCTCGCCCTTGCGGGCCGGGGCGTAGATGCCGGGATCGGCCAGCTGGCGCTCGATCGCGGAGCGCTCGGCTGCCAGCCGGGCGATGCGCGCCTCGGCGTCCTTCACCTTCTTGCGCAGCGGCGCCACAGCGGCGCGGGCATCGGCACGGGCGCGACGATCATTGGTGCGATTGGCGCCATCACCTTTGGGCGCCGGGCGGGCCCGTTCGGTGAGCAGCGCGCGATAGTCATCGAGATCGCCCTCATACGGCTTCACCGTCCCGTCACCGACGATCCACAACTGATCCGCCACCAGCTCCACCAAATGCGGATCATGGGTGATCAGCAGCACCGCGCCCGAGAAATCCGCCAGCGCCCGCACCAGCGCCTCGCGGGCATCGATGTCGAGATGGTTGGTCGGTTCGTCCAAAATCAGCAACTGCGGCGCATCCCGCGAGGCCAGCGCCAGCAGCAACCGCGCCTTCTCGCCGCCCGAGAGCGACTGCACCTCGGTGCTGGCGCGATCGGCATCGAGCCCGAAGCGGGCCAACTGGCCGCGCACCTGGGAGGGCGTGGCGCGGGGCAGCGCGCGGGACATGTGGTCGACCGGGGTTTCCCCCATCACCAGCTCATCCGTCTGATGCTGCGCGAAATAGCCGACGCGCAGCTTCGGGCCACGGCGAATTTCGCCCCGCGTCGGCTCCAGCCGCCCGGCGATCAGCTTGGCCAGCGTCGACTTGCCGTTCCCGTTGGCGCCGAGCAGCGCGATCCGGTCATCCATATCCACGCGCAGATTGAGGTTCGACAGCACCGGCGGCCCGCCATATCCCACCGAGACCCGGTCGATCGACAGGATCGGTGGTGACAACTGGGCCGGCTCGGGGAAGGCGAAGCGGGTGACATGGTCCTCCAGCACCGCCTCGATCACCGGCAGCTTCTCGATCGCCTTGATGCGCGCCTGGGCCTGGCGCGCCTTGGTCGCCTTGGCGCGGAAGCGGTCGACGAAGGACTGCATATGCGCCTTCTGCGCCGCGATTTTCGTCGCCATCGCGGTTTGCTGGGCGGCGCGCTCGGTCTTGATGCGGACGAACTCGTCATAGCCGCCGGGGGTGAGGGTGATTTTCCCGCGGTCGAGATGGGCGATGCTGTCCACGCAGCGATCCAGCAATCCGCGGTCATGCGAGACCACCAGGGCCGCACCGGGGAATTTCGCCAGCCAGGTCTCGAGCCACAGCGTGGCCTCGAGGTCGAGATGGTTGGTCGGTTCGTCCAGCAGCAGCATGTCGGGCGCCGAGAACAGCACGGTCGCCAGCGCCACGCGCATCCGCCAGCCGCCGGAATAGGAGCTCACCGGCCGCGCCTGAGCAGCCGCATCGAAACCAAGCCCCGCCAGGATCACCGCGGCCCGGGCCGGGGCGGAATCGGCCGCAATCGTCACCAGCCGGTCATGCACCTCGGCCAGGCGATGCGGATCGGCATCGGGGTCATCCGCCTCGGCCAGCAACGCCAGCCGCTCCTGGTCGCCCTGCAGCACCGTCTCCAGCAGCGACTGGTCGCCATCCGGCGCCTCCTGCTTCACCTGGCCCAGCCGGGCG
>CAIWAJ010000325.1:0-18485 GCA_903910565.1 uncultured Rhodospirillales bacterium | reverse complement strand
CGCTCCGTGGTCAGCACCGCCAAGGCCAATCGCGCTTCGGTCCTCGATACCGTGCGGTTCGTGCTCGCGGCCAAGTTACCCGCCGGGCCGATCGCAGGGGTGGGATGAGCAATTACAAAAAAGAAGCATAAAACTTTTTCTCCGTTTTCTTCGCGCCCTCCGGTCAGGCGGCGAAGCCAGATAAATATTCTGTCCACCACGGCAGACTGTCCATGAAGCCCGATACGTCTATTGGCTGCGCCGCCCCCCATTTGAACCATCTCGCGCGTCGCCGCCCCAAACACCAACGAATAAAAGTTTTTTACTTCTTTTTTCCAAAAAAGAAGCGCTTCCCTTTCTTCACCCGTGGTGTCCCCGCATGACTCCCTTCGGCGCCCGCCTCCGCGCTCTCCGCGCCGAACGCGGCATGACGCAGCAGGACTGTGCCGACCGCCTGCAAGTCTCCGCTGCCTATCTCTCCGCCCTTGAGCACGGCAAGCGCGGCGCTCCCAGCCCCGGCCTGGTGCACCAGGTCTGCGACGTCTTCGGCCTCATCTGGGACCAGGCGGAGGACCTCGCCGAGCTTGCCCGCCTTTCGCACCCCCGCGTCGTCGTCGATACCGCCGGCCTCACCCCCGAGCAAACCGCGGTTGCCAACCGCCTCGCCCACTCCATCCGCCGCCTGCCCCCTGAGACCATCGCGGCCATCCACGCGCTGCTCGACGCCACCACGCCGCAGCCGAAACCCCGCTTGCGCCGCGCCGCCCGCCGCGCCATTCAGCCGCCATGACCGACATCCGCCCCCTCACCATGGCCGACGCCGACGCCGTCGCCGCCCTCATCCGAGATGCCTTCGCCAGCCTCTCCGCCCCCGTCGACCCGCCTCCCTCCGCGCTCCGCGAAACCGGCGCCAACATCGCCGCCATCCTCGCCAATGGCGGCGGCGGCGCCGGCGCCGAGATCGACGGCACGCTGGTCGCCGCCTGCATCTGGCAACCCAAGAACGGCGGCCTCTATTTCGGCCGCCTCTCCGTCGCCCAATCCGCCCGCGGCCGCGGCCTTGCCAAAGCCCTCCTCGCCGCCGCCGAAGCCGAAGCCCGCCGCCGCGCCCTGCCCAAACTCCTCCTCTCCACCCGCTTGGCCCTCACCGACAACCGCCGCCTCTTCGCCGCCGCGGGCTTCACCGAAGTCGCCTATCAGGCCCATCCCGGCTACGTGGAACCAACCTTCGTCGATATGGAAAAATGGCTCGACACCAAGGAGAGTAAGTAAGAAAGCGCTTCTTTTTGTTCACAAAAAGAACACCCTACCCCTCACCTTGCCGTCATCCCCTGCCTCCCGCTACCGTCACCCCCGGAAGTCCGCCCAACAGGACAAGGGAACGCCGATGAAACGCATCATGGGGGCACTACTGGCAATGACGATGATGGCCACATCGGCCGCGGCGGAGGGCTACCCGCAACCCGTCGAGGGCGACTACATCGCCCGCGATTTCCGCTTCCACGACGGCCAGACCCTCCCCGAGGTCCGCCTCCACTACACCACCGTGGGCGCCCCCTCCGGCATCCCCGTCCTCGTGCTGCACGGCACCGCCGGCTCCGGCGCGACGATGCTGACCCCCACCTTCGCCGGCGAGTTGTTCGGCCCCGGCCAGCCGCTCGACGCCACAAAATACTACATCATCCTGCCCGACGCGCTCGGCACCGGAAAATCCACCCGCCCCTCCGATGGGCTGCGCGCCAAATTCCCCCTCTACAACTACGACGACATGGTGCAGGCCCAGTACCGCCTGGTCACCGAGGGCCTCGGCGTGAAGCGCCTGCGCCTGGTCATCGGCAACTCCATGGGCGGCATGCAAACCTGGGTCTGGGGCGTCACCCACCCCGGCTTCATGGATGCGCTGGTCCCCATGGCCTCGCAACCCACCGAAATGTCGGCCCGCAACTGGATGATGCGCCGCATGGTCATCGATGCCGTGCGCAACGATCCGGACTGGCAGGGCGGCAACTACACCACCCAGCCCAAATCGGTGCGAGTCGCCAACGCCTTCTTCGGCATCGCCACCAATGGCGGCTCCATCGCCTACCAGGTCCAGGCCCCCACTCGCGAAAAAGCCGACGCCCTGCTCGCCGAGCGCCTCGCCGCCCCCTTCACCATGGATGCCAATGACTACCTCTATCAGTGGGAGTCCTCGCGCGACTACAACCCCGCGCCGCGTCTCGCCGCCATCACCGCCCCGGTGCTGGCCATCAACTCCGCCGACGACGAACGCAACCCGCCCGAAACCGGCACCCTCGAACGCGCCATCAAAACACTGCGCGACGGCCGCATCCTCCTGATCCCCGCCAGCGCCGAAACCCGCGGCCACGGCACCACCGCCATGGCCAGGTTCTGGAAGACCGAATTCGCCGCCTGGCTCGCGAGAGTGGCGGGTTAGAATCTCCCGGATTTGATTGAGAAGCATGTTCTTTTTGTGAACAAAAAGAACCAAAAAAACTTTTCATTCCATTCCATGCCGTTGGCGTACACTCCGCGGATAGCTGGGAGCGGCACCAACCAATAGGATAGAAGTTTTTTGCTTCTTTTTTCAAAAAAGAAGCCCTTCCTTCCCCTTCCGTGCCCCGAACCCACGCCAGCCATCCCCACCCGATTGCACCGCCAATCCCCCCGCGCCATAGTTCCCCCAAGTCCAGGCAAAACCAAGGAACAGGCGATGGAACACTATCCCGACTTCCGCGATTCAACCGCCCTGCTAACCGACGGCCCCGCCTTGCGCGCCCGGCTCGACCAGGACGGCTACCTCTTCATCCGCGGCCTGCTGCCCCGTGATACCATCCTCAACGTCCGCGCCCGCCTGCTGGCGAAAGCCGCGCAAGGAGGCTGGCTCGATCCCGACAGCCCCGTCGATTCCGGCATCGCCAACCAGGCCGCCGCCTGCAAGGACCCGGAGGAGCGCTACATGCGCGTCTTCCGCGGCCTGTGGATGGATGAAGCGCTGCACCGCCTGCGCATCCACCCCACCGTCACCGCCCTGTTCTCCCGCATTTTCGGCGAACCGGCCCTGGCACACCCCATGTTCGTGCAACGCAACATCTTCCCCCAGTCCGGCGATTTCGACTTCACCACCGGCATCCATCAGGACCGCGTCCATATCGGCGGCGCCACCAGCTACGCGCTGTGGATGCCGCTCGGCGATTGCCCGCGCGAAAAGGGGGCGCTGGCGGTCGCCGCCGGCTCCCACACCACCGGCATTCTCGAAACCAAGGTCGGCTCCGGCGCCGGCGGCATGGATATCGCCGTGCCTATCCCGGGCACCTGGGTCACCGGCGCCTTCCAGGCCGGCGACGCGCTGATTTTCGCCGATGTCACCGTCCACAAGGCCCTGCCCAACCGCACCCGCGAAATCCGCATGTCCTTCGATGCCCGCTTCCAGCCGGTCAGCCAACCCGTCGCCGACACCAACCTGGTCCCCTATTCCGGCTGCGGCACCTGGGAAGAGGTCTACGCCGGCTGGCAAAGCCCCGAGGGCCAGTACTACTGGCGGGATCTCGCGCTCACCCCCGTCCCGCTCGATCGCAGCCACTACGAACGGCGTGACGCCATGGCCTTCGACATGGCCGAACGCGGCGACCGCGCCGCCCGCGACGCGATCCTGCGCATCATCCAGCGCGATCGCAGCGAGGAAAAACGCGCCCGCGCGGCCCAACTCCTGGAACGGCTCGACGCGGGGGACTGACCGGGGGAGCCACAGTTGCATCTTTAATATTAAGATAACAAAACAATAAGCATGTTCTTTTTGTGAACAAAAAGAACCAAAAAAACTTTTCCCAACTTCCATGCCGTTGGCGTACACCTCCGCACAGACCAGGGAGCGGTACACACCAAGTAGACAAAAGTTTTTTGCTTCTTTTTTTCAAAAAAGAAGCCCTTCCTTCAACTCACCACCACATTCATCGCCGACCGCGCATCCCGAATCCGCAGCGGACCCGCCCCCGCGCTATCTCCGTCCGCCTGCGCCGGGATATGGTCCGAGATAATCTCCACCGTCTCCGCCCGCACCAGCCGCACCCCGGGCATCCGCGAGATCAAATTCAGGGGCAAGGCCGCGCCATACATCAGCGTCGCCGCCGGCCCGCCGCGTTCGAACAGCGCCACCGTGAAGCCCTTCTCGGTCGGCGTCGCGCCTGGCGCCAGCGTATAGGCGCCGGCGTACAGCTTGCCTTTGGTCACGATCACGCTGGAGGCCGCGGTCTCCACCCCGTCAATCGCCACGCGGATCGGCGCGTAGTCATAGCGGGTCAGTTCGCGCAGGGTCTGCGCCACATACGCCCCGCGGCCGATCCGCCGCTTCAGGCCGAGTGGCAAATGGTGCACCACCTGCGCATCGAACCCGGCGCCCAGCATCTGCACGAACAGCAACTCGCCCTCAGCGCTTTCCGCCACCCCCGGCCAAACCGTCCGCGTCCGCCCGAACGCCAGCGCGGACGCCACCGCCCGCGGCGCAAACGGCAGCCCAAGCTCCCGGGCCAGCACGTTGGCGGTGCCGAGCGGGATAATGCCAAGCCGGCACGGCGTGTCCGACAACCCATTCGCCACCTCGGCGATCGTGCCATCCCCGCCGGCCGCGACGATCAGCGGCACCCCCGCCTCCGCGGCGTGCCGCGCGATCTCCACCGCGTGTCCGGGTCGCGTCGTCTCGGCGATCTCGATACGCAACCCGCTCGCCGCCATGATGTCGAGCACCCGCCAAAGCCGTTGCGCCCGGCGCTGCCCGGCGGCCGGGTTATAGACGATCATCATACACGACGCCCTCCTGATTGCCGGCCGGCCGAAGCGGGCCGGTGGCAAACCCGGCCTAATGGACCAACTGCACTGCGGAGGTATGACGCTTTCATGTCGAATTAATGACATTGATCGCCACGAAAATTCCCTGTTACCGTCATGTAATCTTCACTTGGGCGACGCGATCCGCCCACCTAGACGATCGCCCCATGAACGCCAATTCGCCCCAGCCGAAGACGCATTACCGGACGATCTTCATCTCCGACATCCATTTGGGAACCCGCGGCTGCCGGGCCGATTTCCTCGCCGACTTCCTCCGCCGCATCTCCTGCGACCGCCTCTATCTGGTCGGCGACATCATCGACGGCTGGCGCCTGCGCAAATCCTGGTACTGGGACGAAGGCCACGACGAGGTGCTGCGACTGATTCTACGCATGGCCCGCTCCGGCACCGAGGTCACCTACATCCCCGGCAACCACGACGAGATGTTCCGCAACTGGCTCCCCCTCGGCCTCGAGGTCGGCGGCATCAAACTGCGCCAGGATGCCGTCCACACCACCGCCGACAACCGCCGCTTCCTCGTCATGCACGGCGACGAGTTCGACAGCGTGGTCCGCTACGCCAAGTTCCTCGCCCTCCTCGGCGACTGGGCCTACACCACCGCCCTGGTGATCAACCGCTGGTTCAACGCCATCCGCCGCCGCCTCGGCTACCCCTACTGGTCCCTCTCGGCCTGGCTGAAGCGGCAAGTAAAAGAAGCCGTCAAAGCGATCGACCGCTTCGAAACCGCCCTCGCCGCCGAAGCCAAACGCCGCGGCCTCGATGGCGTCGTCTGCGGGCATATCCACCACGCCGAAATGCGCACCGTGAACGGCGTGCTCTACATCAACGACGGCGACTGGGTGGAAAGCTGCACGGCGCTGGTCGAACATAATGACGGCAAGCTCGAACTGATCGACTGGGCCGAGCAGAACCGCCTCTCCTTCCTGGCGCCCCGCCTGGCCCGCGTCCCCCAGGCGGCCTGACTCCATTGACCGAGGCCGAACGCGAGGAACATCGCGCCCGCCTGCTCGCGGTCGGGCCACTCCCCGCCCGCATCCTCATCATTTCCGACGCCTGGCGCCCCCAGGTCAACGGCGTGGTGCGCACGCTCGAAACCATCAGCGGAGAACTCCGCGCCATGGGCCACACCGTCGACGTCATCGGCCCCGACCGCTTCACAACCCTGCCCTGCCCAACCTACCCGGACATCCGCCTCTCCCTCTTCCCCCGCCGCAAACTCAACCGCCTCATCGAGACCTTCCAGCCCGACGCCCTGCACATCGCCACCGAAGGCCCCCTCGGCCTCTCCGCCCGCGCCTGGGCCAAAAAGCGCGGCTGCGCCTTCACCACCGCCTTCCACACCCGCTTCCCCGAATACGTCCAGGCCCGCACCGGCCTGCCGACCGGCTGGTTCTACGCCTTCCTCCGCTGGTTCCACGGCGGCGGCCAGGGGATGATGGTCGCCACCCAAAGCCTGCGCGACGAGCTCGCCGGCCGCGGCTTCAAACACATCCGCACCTGGTCGCGCGGGGTGAACCTCGACCTCTTCAAGCCCACCCCCGCCGAACCCTGGAACCTGCCCCACCCGATCTTCGCCTATGTCGGCCGCGTCGCGGTGGAAAAGAACATCCGCGCCTTCCTCGATCTCGATCTCCCCGGCTCCAAACTGGTGGTCGGCGGCGGCCCGCAACACGCCCAGCTCCGCCGCGACTACCCCGCCGCCCACTTCACCGGCCCCCGCTACGGCGCCGAACTCGCCGCCGCCTATGCCGGCGCGGACGTCTTCGTCTTCCCAAGCCGCACCGACACCTTCGGCCTGGTCATCCTCGAGGCGCTCGCCTGCGGCACCCCCGTCGCCGCCTACGATGTCACAGGCCCTAAGGACATCCTGCTCGACACCAACGGCCGCGTCGGCGCCGTCGACGACGACCTCCGCACCGCCGCGCTCCGCGCCCTCAACGCCAACCGCACCCTCTGCCGCACCCACGCCGAACGCTTCTCCTGGCGGGCCTGCGCCGAGACCTTCCTGTCGCATCTGGTGCCGTTGGGGGGGCACTGAACGAGCGAAGCAAGCGGCCTGTTGAAAAAGGAGAACCTACTTCCCCCATCCTGCCCCGTTTTACGCCCCTCCATATTTCCGCCATGCTAGTGGAAACAGCCACGGAGGAACCGCAATGGACATCGCCCCCAGCCAGGACCTCGCTTTGCTCACCGCCGCCGAGATCGGGCAGTATCGCCGCGACGGCTACGTGGTGGTGCGCAATCTGCTCGGCCCCGCCCATATCGAGGCGTGCAAGCAGGCGCTCACCGATCTCGCGCTCGGCCGCATTCCGGCCGGCGATACCAAGCTGATGTATGAGACCGGCATCGATGTGGAGCGGATGACGCCGGAGGAGCGGGAGTTCGCAATCCGCAAATACATGGATTTCTGTGAGGCATCGGACGCCCTGAAAGCCGCCGCCTTCAGCCGGCGACTGCATGGGGTGCTCGACCAGCTGCTTGGCCAGGGGCGCGTGCTGTTCCAGGAGATGGCGCTGGTAAAGCCGCCCAGGATCGGCAGCGAAAAGCCGTGGCACCAGGACGCCTCCTATTTCCGCATCAAGGACCCAGGGCTGGTGGTCGGCGTGTGGATCGCGCTCGATGAGGCATCACAGATGAATGGCTGCATGGAGCTGGTGCCTGGCAGTCATCTCGGCGGCGGGGTGCCGCATGTGCATGAGAACGACTTCAACCTGTGCCAGATCGTGCCGGAGAAGCTGCAGAAGGACGCCCGCGTGGCGATCGAGATGCAGCCGGGGGATGCGCTGGTGTTCCACGGGCTGATCCACCACTACACGGCGCCCAATACCTCCAATACGCGCCGCCGGGCGGTGCAGTATCACTATCACCAGATCGGCACGGTGTGGGGGAGCGTGGAGGATCACCGGGCGCATTTCCATTTCGAGGACGGCAGCTACGCCGGCTGCACAGTGCCGCATGGCGATGCGGCCGGGAGCAACTATAGCTACCGCAACGGGCTGCCGCGCGAGATCGCGCCGGTGGATACGAGCGCCTGATGCGCCTCGCCGTCATCTCCGACATCCACGGCAATCTGCTGGCGCTCGAACGGGTGCTGGCGGATATCAAGACGCGTGCGGTGGATGCCACCATCAACCTCGGCGATCTCGCGGCCGGGCCGTTATGGCCGAAGGAGACGGTGGAGCTGCTGGAGACGCTGGGGCTGCCGACCGTGCGCGGCAATCATGATCGCTGGATGGGGGATCGGCCGCTCGACAAGCTGCCGCCGGCGGCGCGCTTCGAGCATGCGGCGCTCACCGAGGGGCAGCGGGCGCGGCTGCATGCCCTGCCGGCGAGCCTCGAGCTGGATGGCGACGTGCTGGCGGTGCATGGCACGCCGAGCGATGATTCGAGCTACCTCACCGAGGAAATCCACGACAACCGGCTGATCCCGGCCAGCCGTGCGCTGCTGCTGGAGCGGCTTGGGGATGCGGTGTCCCGCCGGGTGGTGCTGTGCGGCCACAGCCATCGGCAGAGCCTGACGCAGATCCCCGGCGGCTGCCTGATCCTCAACCCCGGCACCGTCGGCTGTCCGGTGTTCGCCGATTTGCCCGCGGCATCGCAGGGCGAGTTCCGCTCGCCCCATGCGCGCTACGCCATCCTCACCCGGCGCAACGGGCTCTGGGGGGCGGAGATGATCGCGCTGGAATATGACTGGGACCGCGCGGCGGTCCAGGCGTTGGCCAATGGTTTCCCGCGCTGGGCTCAGGCCTATGGCGCCGGGGCGGTGGCGTGAAGCCCAATCGCATGACGGCGATGATCGCCGCTGGCCGCCCGGCGCTTGGCCGGCGACGGCGGAGACGCTGGAGGAGGTTTTGGCGAGCGGGTGCCGTTACATCTACACCCATCTGCCCCGCCTGATCGGCGGCGGGGCAGGGGCGTTTCTGGCGACGCGGTAGATCAGGCGGCGCTGCTGGGGCGGGATTTCACGCGCTCGAACCAGGCGGTGATGTTGGCGTTCTCGGGGTTCATCGGCTGGCCGACCGCGGCGCCGAAGGCGAGGAAGCAGTAGAGATGCACGTCAGCCAGGGTGAAGCGGTTGCCGCAAATCCAGGTCTTGCCCTCCATCTGCCCGTTCAGCCAGGTGAGGTTCTTCTGCGCCGTCAGCTTCAGGTCATCGGCGGCCTGGGGGATGACGTGGATGCGGTTCTGGAACAGCTTGATGCCTTGGCTGAAGCGGAACCCGTTGGTCATCGGCTCGATGATGTTGAGATCGACCCGGCGCACCCACATGCGCGTCTCGGCGCGCTCCTTGGCGTTGGCGCCGATCAGCGACATGCCCGGCGAGGTCTCATCGAGATATTCGCAGATCACGGTGATCTCGGCGATGAATGAGCCGTCGTCCAGTTCCAGGCAGGGCAGCTGGCCGAAGGGGTTCTTGGCCAGGTACTCCGCCCGGCGGTTCTCGCCGCCGCGCAGATCGACCATGGTCTGCGGAATTTCGATCCCACGCTCGGCCATGAACATTCGGACGACGTGCGGGTTGGGGCCGACGGAATTGTAGAAATGCATGGTGTTTCTCCCTTGGACCGGAACGTCTTAGCCGGTTCACACCGCGCCGATAACCCCTAAGCCGGCGCCGGCGGCGAGGAGCCAGAGCGGGTGGAGTTTGGTCGCGAAACTGAGCCCGGCAAACGCGACCGTCAGCAAGGCGAGCGGGATGGAGCGGTCGGCGGCCTGGGCGATCAGCAAAGCGGCGGCGAGGAACAGGCCGGCGGTGACCGGCACGATGCCGGCCTGGACGATCTTGCGCCAGGGCGCGTCGCGGAAGCGGTCCCAGGCGTGCAGGCAGAGCATGGTGAGCACGCTGGAGGGGGTGATCATTCCGAGTGTGGCGATAATCGCGCCGGGCAGGCCGGCGACGCGGAGGCCGACGAGGGCGGAGACCAGCATGTTCGGGCCGGGCGCGGCCTGGGCGAGGGCGAAGAGGGCGGCGAATTCCGCGGCGGTCATCCAGCCGTGCTCGACCACCTGACGCTGCATCTCCGGCAGCACGGTGTTACCGCCGCCGAAAGCGAGCAAGGAGAGCTGGCCGTAGAGGAGCGCGAGGTCGATCAGGTTGTTCATCGCGCGCGCCTCCAGGCGATGGCGATCCCGAGGGGGGCCATGATGGCCATGGTGGTGAGCAAGGGCAGGCGGAGCCAGGCGATGGCGGCGAAGGTGAGGACGGCGACGGCGACAGCGGGGAGGTCTCGGCGGATGGGGACGGCGATTTTCAAGGCCATGGTGATGATGAGGCCGGAGGCGGCGGCGGCGAGGCCGGCGAAGGCGCGGCGGACGGCGGGCTCGTCCTGGAAGTGGCTGTAGAGCAGGCCGAGGATGATGACGATGGCCATCGGGGCGCACATCAGCCCGGCGAGGCCGGCCAAGGCGCCGGGAATACCGCGGAAGCGCTGGCCGACGGCGGCGGCGAGATTGATGACGTTACCGCCGGGGAGGAACTGGCAAAGGCCGAGGATGTCGGTGAAGTCTTTCCCGCTCATCCATTTGCGCTGTTCGACGATCATGCGGCGGGTGATCGGCAGGACGCCGCCGAATCCGATGATGCCGACGGAGAAAAACCCGGCGAAAATCGCCGCGACGGAGGGGGGCGGGGTGGGTTCGGGAGCGGCCATGTGGCATTTGATAGGCAAAATCGGAGTTCCTGCAAATGAGCACCTATTGCCGCATCGCACCGGGCCATCCCGTGCATCATTCCTATCACGCCACCGAATACGGCTTCCCGCAGCGGGATGAGACGGTTCTGTTCGAACGGCTCGCGCTGGAGATCATGCAGGCGGGGTTGTCGTGGGAGCTGGTGCTGAAGCGGCGGCTGGGGATGCGGGCGGCATTTTCGGGGTTCGTGGTTGACGCGGTGGCGGCGTACGGGGAGACGGATGTTGCCCGGCTGCTGGCCGACCCGGCGATAATCCGCAACCGGCTGAAGGTGGCGGCGATCATCCACAACGCCGGGGTGGTGCGGCAGTTGCGGGCGAGCCACGGCAGTTTCGCGGACTGGCTCGACGCGCATCATCCGCTTGAGAAAAAAGAGTGGGTGAAGCTGTTCGGCAAGACGTTCAAGTTCACCGGCGGCGAGATCGTTGGCGAGTTCCTGATGAGCCTGGGGTATCTGCCGGGGTCGCATGCGGAGGATTGCCCGGTGCAGGCGGAGTTGCGGGAGATTGGGCCGCCGTGGATGCGGGGGTGAGGAAGGGCTGCTTTTTTGAAAAAAAGAAGCAAAAAACTTTTGTCCACTTGGTGTGTACTGCTCCCTGGTCTGTGCGGAGATGTACGCCAACGGCATGGAAGTTGGGAAAAGTTTTTTTGGTTCTTTTTGTTCACAAAAAGAACATGCTTGTTGTTTTGTTTTCGTAACTATTGGGACGTACTTCCGGCTCCGCCGGTCAGTCCCCCGGTAATCGCTTTGGCAGGAGTTTCATCGGCTTCCCCTCGGAGTTCGGGTACCAAAGAATGGCCTCGCGCTGCTTGGGGGTGAGGCGTTTGGGCTTGGGGGGGCGGGGTTTGCGGGGGCGTTTGAGGAGGGCGGGGACCGCGGGGATGGTGAGGCCGAGCATGCGGCAGAGGGGGCGCAGGATCCGGTGGGCCTGGGGGGAGTTGGCGATGAGGGCGGCGGTTTCGGGCATGTTGAGGGCGTCGGCGAGCATGGTGGCGTAGTTGCGGCCGTACCAGCCGATCTCCGAGGCGAGCCAGGCTTTGCGGGAGGGCAGACGGAGCCGGGGCGTTTTGCGCTCGGTTTTCGCGCGCGGCCTGGCGGGGGCGCGGCGGCGGGGGGTGTGGCCGGCGAGGAGGTGGGTGATGAGGCGCAAGAGGCGGAGCCTGGTGCGCTGCATTTAGTGGTTGATGACGAGGCCGGGGACGATGGGGTTGGGCTGGGGGTTGAAGGCGCGGCCGATGGATTCGAAGAGTCCGGCGAAGGCCCAGGCGAGTCGACGCAGTACGTCCGGGGTGCCCTCGGGCAGTTGGGGGAGGTGAGCGGCGGCGAACATGTTTTTATGTATAAACACGCCGTCAGTCGCGGTCAAGGGGAAAATATGGGAGTTGGCGATATTTTTTCTTTGGGGTGAGAGGTTCGGGCAGCTGATCGGGGGGCGGCCCGGCAGGCGCGGTCGAGGTTGTTCTGCGTTCTGGCCCGGTCGACCTGGGGTGAGGTCGGCGCGGTAGGCATCGACACCCACACCCGGCCCTCTCCCAAGGTGAGCGGGAAAAGAAAGCGTACAAAAGTTTTTTTACCCAGTCCACTTGAGAACCCGAAAAACGAAGACAAGGTAAGGCAAGTGGAAGGAAGCACTCCTTTTTTGGAAAAAAGGAGCAAAAAACTTTTATTCCAATGGCATCTACCGCTCCCACCCTCCCGGGAGGCACGCCAACGGCAACGGTGGAGTGAAAAGTTTTTTTGGTTCTTTTTGTTCACAAAAAGAACATTCTTGCTGCTGCACATTTTCGTTTTCGATTCCACGTTGCATGGCATCAACGCGACCCGAAAATTCGGGTTCTCAAGTGAACGGAGTATTGCTTCTTTTTTTCAAAAAAGAAGCGCTTGCCTACTTTCCCAGTACAAGCCGCACGGCCGCGGGCAGATCGGCGGGATGCGCGACCAGCCCATCGGCGCCGGCCTGGATGAACTCGGCGGCTGAGCCGTAGCCCCATATCACGCCGAGGGCCGGCATGGCGTTGGCGTGGGCGCCGGTGATGTCGAAGGCGCGGTCGCCGATCATGACGGCGCGTTTCGGATCGAGCCCGTGGGTTTTCACGATATGGGCGATCATTTCGGGTTTGTGGGAGAGTGTGCCGTCCATTTCGGCGCCTTGGATGGCGGTGAAGTGGCGGGCGAAGTTGAAGTGTTCGAGGATCCGGCGGGCGAAATCGATGCGTTTGGAGGTGGCGAGGAAGAGGCGGTGGGTGCTGGCGAGGGTGGCGAGGGCTTCGGCGATGCCGGGATAGGGGGTGTTGTTGCTCCAGCCGCCGGCGGCGTAGTGGCGGCGGTAGGTGGCGACGGCGGCGGCGATTTCGGCGGCGTCGGTGGTGGCGAGGAAGCGGGCGAAGATGTCCTCGGTGGGAGGGCCGATCGCCCAGTCGAGGTTTTCGGCGGGATCGAGCGGGCGGCCGAGTTCGGCCATGGCGAGGCGCATGCAGGATTCGATGCCGGGGCGGGAGTCGGAGAGTGTGCCGTCGAGATCGAGCAACACGGACGTTGTCATGATGTGAGGTCCTTGGGCCAGCGGCGGTGGAGCCAGAGCCATTGGGCCGGGGCTTCGCGGACCCAGCGTTCGAGGCAGTCGTTCATCGCCTGGGTGAGGGCGGCGATGTCGGCGTGGCGGTCGCCGGTGGCGGGCATGGGCAGCGGGGGCTCGGCGGTGACGCGGAAGCGGGCGGGTCCGAGGCGGAGGACGGCGATGGGGAGGACGGGGGCGGAGAAGCGCAGCGCGAGGGCGGCGGCGGCGGGGGCGGTCATGGCGGGATGGCTGAAGAGGCGGGCCTCGATGCCGTCGTTCATTTTCTGGTCGATGAGGAAGCCGAGGGTGCCGCCGGCGCGGAGGTGGGCGAGGCCGGCGCGGGCTCCGGCGGCGCCTTTGGGGAAGAGGGGCGCGCCGACCTGGGCGCGGCGGGCGAGGATGATGGCGTCGGCGCGGGGGTTGGTGGCGGCGCGGTAGTAGCTGGCGAGGGGGAGGCCGCGTGCGGCGGTGGCGACGGGCAGGACTTCCCAGTTGGCCATGTGGGCGGAGACGCAGATGACAGGGCCGGCGGCGGCGCGGGCGGCGGCGAAGTGTTCGGCGCCGGCGATTTCGTAGCCGGGGCCGGAGGCGGTTTCGCGCAGGGCGTGGACGTGGGGGAATTCGCAGGCGGTGCGGCCGAGATTGTCCCACACGCCGCGTATGAGGCGGGCGCGGGCGGGGGCGTCGAGTTCGGGGAGCGCGAGGCGGAGATTGGCGTCGGAGACGCGGCTGACGGGGAGGAGCGGGCCGATGGCGCGGGCGATGGCGCCGCCGAGGTTGGAGGCGGTCTCCGGGCGGAGGCGGCCGAGCAGCCAGAGGAGGGCGGTGATCAGCCAGGCTTCGAGGCGGAAACGGAGGGTGCGCATCATTTGGGCTGTCGTAGCACGGTGGCGAGGAGGGCTTCGAGGGCGGCGGGGTCGGCCCATTCGAGGGTGACGCCGACGACGCGGAGGCGGGCGCGCTGGGCCGGCGTGAGGCGGGCGGCGTCTTTCGGGGTGGTGGCGGCTTCGGCGCCGCGACTTCTGGCTTCGGCGAGGACGGATTCGATGTCGCGGGTGGAGAAGCGGTGGTGGTCGGGGAAGGCGCGGGTGCCGGCGAGTTCGGCGCCGGCTTCGGCGAGGCCGGCGAAGAATTTGGCGGGGCGGCCGATGCCGGCGAAGGCGTAGAGGCGCAGGCCGGCGACCTCGTCGGGGGTGCGCAGGCGGGCGTGGAGCACGGGGATGGGGAGGGTGGCGGCGACGTTGTGGGCGTCGGGCCCGATGATGATGGCGGCCTGGCAGCGGGCGGCGGCGGCGAAAGCGGGTTCGCGCAGGGGGCCGGCGGGGATGACGCGGCCATTGCCGAAGCCGGCCGCGCCGTCGATCACCAGGAAGGAGAGGTCCTTGATAAGGCCGGGGTTTTGCAGGCCGTCATCCATCACCAGCGAGCGGGCGCCCCAGTCGACGGCGAGCTGGGCGGAGGCGACGCGGTTGGCGCCGATATAGGTGGGGGCGACGGAGGCGAGGAGGAGGGGCTCGTCGCCGGTGCTGGCGGCGGTGTCGCGCTTGGGGTCGACGCGGCGGAGGTCGCCCGCGCCGCCATAGCCGCGGGTGAGGAAGGCGGGGGTGGCGCCGCGGGCGGCGAGGCGGGCGGCGATGTCGAGCGCGACGGTGGTTTTGCCGGTGCCGCCGGCGGAGGCGTTGCCGACGCAGATGACCGGGATGGGGGCGCGCCAGCCGGGGCGCTTCAGCCGGCGCGCGGTGGCGAGGGCGTAGAGCCGGCCGATGGGGGCGAGGAGGTGGGGGAGGAGGCCGTCGTGGCTCCACCAGGCGGGGGCGCGCATGTCAGCTGCCGCCGATCATGCCGACCAGGGCGGCGGCGATGCGCTCGGGCAGGTCGGTGAGGGGGGCGGAGGCGGCGCGGCCGGCTTCGCCCATGGCGGCGCGGGCGGCGGGGTCATCGAGCATGCGGGTGACGAAGGCCGCGAGGGCGTCGGCATCGGGGACCTGGGTGAGCGCGCCGGCGGCGGCGAGGGCGGGCACGATGTCGGCGAAGTTGTGCACGGCGGGGCCGACCGCGACGGCGGCGCCGAGGCGGGCGGGCTCCAGCGGGTTCTGGCCGCCGGCGGCACCGAGGCTGCGGCCGACGAAGGCGATGGGGGCGAGGCGGTAGAACAGGCCGAGTTCGCCCAGCGTGTCGGCGATGTAGATGCCGGCGGTGGGGGGCGGGTCCTCGCCGAGGGCGCGGCGGGTGACGGGGAGGCCGGCCATGGCGGCGGCGACGTCCGGCCCGCGCTCGGGGTGGCGGGGGACGATGATGGTGAGCAGACCGGGGTAGTGGGGGGCGAGGCGTTCGTGGACGGCGCGGATTGGGGCGTCCTCGCCCGGGTGGGTGCTGGCGGCGAGCCAGGCGGGGCGGGCGGCGAGCAGGGTGGTGAGGCGGGCGAGTTCGGCGGGGCCGGCGGGCAGAGGGGGGGCGGCGTATTTGAGGTTGCCGGTGACGGAGCTTGCCGGCGCGCCGAGGGCGTTGAGGCGAGCGGCGTCGGCCGCGGATTGGGCGAGCACGCGGTCGAAGCTGCCGAACAGGGTGCGGGCGAGGCCGGGGAGGCGGGCCCAGTTGGCGGCGCTGCTTGGGGAGAGGCGGGCGTTGACCAAGGCGAGCGGAATGCGACGGGCGGCGCAGGCGGTGATGAGGTTGGGCCAGATCTCGCTTTCCACCAGTGCGGCGGCATCGGGGCGCCAATGGTCGAGGAAGCGGGCGACCCAGCGTGGCACGTCGAGCGGGACGAAGCGGTGGCGCACCCGGTCGGCGAGGCCGAGTTCGGGCAGGCGGCGTTCGAGCAGGGCGGCGGAGGTGACGGTTCCGGTGGTCAGCAGAATTGCGAGATCGGCCGGCAGGGTGGCGAGGACGGGGAGCAGGGAGACGGTTTCGCCGACGCTGGCGGCATGCAGCCATAGCAGGCGCCCGGCGGGGCGGGGGGTGGGGTCGATCCCGCGGCGCTCGGGCAGGCGGTCGGCGATCTCCTTGCCGCGCGCCACCCGGCGGCGGAGCATCAGCCGGAGCGCCGGGGCGGCGAGCGTGGTGAGCCCGCGATAGACAGCGAGGATCATCGGCACAGCGCCTCGGCGCGCAGCGTGGCTTCGGTGATGGCGGCTTCGATCGCCGGCAGCGCCTCGGCCCAGCCCTCGCGCGGGACGGCGATCATCGCCCCACAGACGATGACGCCGCGGCCGAAGGGGAGCGGCAGGATCATGCGGTCCCAGGTGGGGAGGCGGATGCAATGGCGCAGCATGGCGCCGGCGGGCAGCACGGGGGCGCCGGAGAGGCCGGCAAGCTGCGCGACCCCCGGGGCGGCGCGGCGGCGCGGGCCGCGGGGGCCGTCGGGGGTGATGACCGCGAGGGAGCCATTCTCCAGGGCGCTCAGCAGCCCAAGGGCACCAGCGGCGCCCCCGCGGTCCCGGCCGCCGCGGCGGGTGGAGCCGTGCACCACCTCGGTTCCCAGCGCGCGCATGATTTCGCCGAGCAGGCGGCCATCATGGTGGCGGCTGGCCAGCGCGGTGGCGCGCAAGGCTGGATTGGCGCGGCGGGCGTGGCGGAACAGCGCCGGCATCACCGGCAGGTTCTCGTGCCAGAAGGCGGCGACGGCGCGGCCCGTGATGGCGGCTTGGTGAATGGCGGCGTCACCCTCGATGGTCCAGCGCGTGGTGCGCAGCGCGAAGCCCAGCCATGCGGCGATCACCCGCGCGAGAACGGCCTGCACGGCGGGTCGGCGGGAGAAGGACTTCAGCATGATCCGCGCGGTAGCATGCGGCCTCGGCCATCGCAAACCGCGGAGTGTTGCGGACGAAAGACGTCTTTTTCAACAAAGAGCCCCTCGCCCCCTCGCCCTAAAACGGCAAGGCCCCCTGCCGCGAAGGCTTCCCGCCACCCGCCGCCGTGACCCTGACATCACCATCGGCAAACCGCAGCCGGAGATCGGCGCCGGACTGGATGGATTTGGCCGAGGTCACCGGATGGCCGGCTTGGTCGGTCACCAGGGCATAGCCGCGGGCGAGCACGTTGGTGTAGGCGACCGATTCCAGCCGTGCGGCGAGGCCTTCGAGGCGGGCGCGGGATTCGCGGATGCTGGCGCGGATGGGGGCGTCGGTGAGGCGCGGCGTGATGCGGGCGGCCTGGGCGGCGCGGCGGGCGAGGGCCTGGCGCAGGGCGGAGCGGAGTTTTTCGGCCGACAAGGTGAGGGTGGCGCGGCGGGTGGCGACCAGGCCGGGCAAGGCGAGGCGCAGGCGCATCGCCCGCTCATCGACCCTCTGGCGGGCGGCGGCGATCAGGGTGGGGAGGTCGGGCAGCGCGCGTGTTGCGCGGTCGAGCACGGCGCGGCGGGCGGCGAGCAGGTTGGGCACGGCTAGGCCGAGGCGGGCGGCGCGGTCATCGAGGCGCTGGCGGGCGGTGCCGAGCAAGGCCGGCAGGTCCGGCAGGCCGGCGCCGGCGGTTTGCAGGCGCAGGCGGTATTCGCCGGCGAGGCGGTTGAGGGCGCCGATGAGGCGGGCACCTTTCTGCGCGAGGTCGGCTGCCAACTCCGTTCGCGCGGGTACCGCGAGTTCCGCCGCCGCGGTGGGGGTGGGGGCGCGGCGGTCGGAGACGAAATCGATCAGGGTGGTGTCGGTCTCGTGGCCGACGGCGGAAATCAGCGGGATGCGGCAGGCGGCGACGGCGCGGATCACCGCCTCGTCGTTGAAGGCCATGAGGTCTTCCAGGCTGCCGCCACCGCGCGCGACGATGATGACGTCGGGCCGGGGGATCGGCCCGCCCGGCGCGATGGCGTCAAACCCGGCGATGGCGGCGGCGATTTTCTGCGCTGCCCCCTCGCCCTGGACGGGGACGGGCCAGAGCAAGATGTGCCGGGGAAAGCGGCGGGCCAGCGTGGTCTGGATGTCCTGGATCACCGCGCCCTGCTCCGAGGTCACCACCCCGATGACGCGAGGCAGCAGCGGCAGGGCCTGCTTGCGCGCCGAATCGAACAGCCCCTCGGCGGCGAGGCGCAGGCGCAGCATCTCGATTTTCGCCAGCAGCGCCCCGGCGCCGGCGAACTCCATGCGATCGACGATGAGCTGGTAGGTCGAGCGGTCGCCATAGGCGGAGATTTTGCCAGTCGCGATCACCTCGATGCCGTTCTCCGGGTCAAGCCCGAGGCGGGGGACGGAGAATTTCCAGATGACACCGGCGATCTTGCCGCCCTCGTCCTTCAGCGAGAAGTAGATATGGCCAGAGCCGTATTTCTTCAGCTCGGTGATTTCGCCCCGCACGCGTACGCGGCCGAAGGTGGTCTCGAGCGTGCGCTTCACGGCGCCGGAGATTTCCGAGACGCTGAATTCCGGCAGGTTGGAGAGGGCGGGTTCGTTCATGCCGCCAGCCTATGCTAGACGGCGCCCTGGG
>CAIWAJ010000324.1:0-4091 GCA_903910565.1 uncultured Rhodospirillales bacterium | reverse complement strand
CGAATACCAGTCCGAGCGCGGCGGCACCTGGGACAAGGGCAAGGGCGCCGACACTTTCGGCCCGACCGGCCCCTGGATGGTGACCAAGGACGAGATCCCCGATCCGCAGAACCTCGACATGTGGCTCGACGTTGACGGGAAGCGCAAGCAGACCGGCAACACCAAGACGATGATCTTCGGCGTCAAGGAGATCGTCTCCTATGTCAGCCACTTCATCACGCTGCACGCCGGCGACGTGATCGCCACCGGCACGCCGCCCGGCGTCGGCCTTGGGCAGAAGCCGAAGCCGGTGTTCCTCAAGCTCGGCCAGACCATGAGCCTCGGCATCGCCGGGCTTGGCGAGCAGAGCCAGACCATCATCGCCGCCTGACATCGCGCGGGGCCCGGGCAGCCGGGCCCCGCCGACTTTTGGATGATCGCCATGACCGACCCGGCCCGCATCCGCCGCAACACCATCGGCGATCTGCTCCACCGCGCCGCCACGCATTATGGCGACCGCGTCGCCCTCAGCTTCGCCGGCCGCGACTGGACCTTCCGCGATCTCGATTGCGGTGCCTCGCGCATCGCCCAAGCGCTCACGGCGCTCGGCATCCGCCGGGGCGAGCGGGTGGCCGCCTATGGGCGCAATTCCGACGGCTACGTGCTGCTGTGGCTCGCCTGCACGCGGGGTGGGTTCATCCATGTGCCCGTCAACTACGCGCTGACGGGCGATGAGCTCTCCTATGTGCTGCGCCAATCGGGTGCGGCGATGTTCGTGTGCGACGCCGAACTGGCGGCCAATGATGGCCCGGCCCGCGCTTTGCCGGCGATCCGCCAGCACGGCCGCTTCGCCGGGGGGGAGGGGTTCGATGTGCTGGCCACTGCGCGGGACGCCGCGCTGCCCGACGGGTTCGAAGCGGATACGGCGGAGACCGACGTCGCGCAGATCGTCTACACCTCCGGCACCACCGCCCTGCCCAAGGGCGCGGCGATGACGCACCAGGCGATGATCGCCCAGTACCAATCCTGCATCTACGGCATGGAGTATCGCGGTACCGACCGGCACATCGCCGCGCTGCCGCTCTACCACACCGCCCAGATGCACGCCTTCCTGATGCCGGCGTTGATGACCGGTGCCTGGCAGTTGCTGCTTCCCGCCCCCGCGCCCGACGTGGTGCTGGCGGCGATCGAGCAGCACCGCATGACCAGCTTCTTCGCGCCGCCCACGGTGTGGATCGGCCTGCTGCGCCACCCCGATTTCGACCGGCGGGACCTCTCCTCCCTCAAGCGCATCTATTATGGCGCCTCGATCATGCCGGTGCCGGTGCTGCAGGAGCTGCGCGCCCGCCTGCCCGGCGCCGCGCCCTACAACTGCTACGGCCAGACCGAAATCGCCCCGCTCGCCACCATCCTGCCGCCTGGGGACCATGACGCGCGGCCCGGCTCGGTCGGCAAGCCGGTGCTGAACGTCGAGACCCGGGTGGTCGACCCTGACATGAACGACGTGCCGCCCGGCACCCATGGCGAGATCGTGCACCGCTCGCCGCAGTGCCTGGTCGGCTATTGGGACAAGCCGGAGGAGACGGAAGAGGTGTTCGCCGGCGGCTGGTTCCATTCCGGCGACGTCGGCTATTTCGCCGAGGAGGGCTTCCTCTACATCGTCGACCGCATCAAGGACGTCATCAACACCGGCGGCGTGCTGGTCGCCTCGCGCGACGTGGAGGAGGCGCTGTTCACCCATCCCGCGGTGAGCGAGGTGGCGGCCATCGCGCTGCCCGACCCGAAATGGATCGAGGCGATCGCCGCCATCGTCGTGCTGCGGGCCGGCGTGGCGGCGGATGAGGCGGAGCTGCTCGCCCATGCGCGCCAGCATCTCGCCCCGTTCAAGCTGCCCAAGCGGATCATCTTCGTCGATGATTTGCCGCGCAACACCGCCGGCAAGCTGCTCAAGCGCGAACTGCGCCGCATCCATGGCGGCGCCGCGGCGCCCTGGGGCGGTGCGACGGGGTGAACCCACTCCTCGCGCTGATCGCGGCGAGCGCCGCGGTCCGCCTGGTGCTGGGCGCCGCCATCGGCCTCGGGATCGACGAAAGCTACATGGTCGCCGCCGGGCGGACCCTGCAATGGGGGTATTTCGACCATCCGCCGCTGGCCTGGTGGCTCTCATCGGGCATCGCGCATCTGCTGGGCAATGAGAGCGCCTGGGTCGTCCGCCTGCCCTTCGTGGCGATTTTCGCGCTGACCACTTGGCTGATGGCCCGCCTCACCGCCGACCTCTACGGGGATCGAGCAGGGCTGTGGGCGGCGATTGCCTTCAACCTCGCCCCGGTGTTCGGGCTGACCACCGGCGGATGGGTGCTGCCGGACGGACCGCTCGACTGCGCGCTGCTGGCCGCCGGGCTGTGCCTGTATCGCGGGCTGGAGGGGCGAGGCGCCGGCTGGTGGCTCGGCGCCGGGCTCGCCGCCGGGCTCGCACTGCTGTCGAAATACTCCGCCGGACTGGTGATGCTCGGCGCATTGGTGGCGATGCTGAGCGTGCCGGAATGGCGGCGCTGGTTCGCCCGCTGGGAACCCTATGCGGCCGGGCTGCTCGCGCTCGCCGTATTCGCGCCGGTGCCGCTGTGGAACGCCGCGCATGGCTGGGCCTCCTTCGCCTTCCAGGGAGGGCGGGCGGCGGCGTCACGCTGGAATCCGGGTGGGCCGTTCACCGTGCTGGCGGGGGCGGCGGGGTTTCTCCTGCCATGGATCTGGCTTGGTCTGCTCGCTGGCCTGTGGCGCGGCATCCGTAGAGGGCCGGGTGAGCGCGGTAGTTGGCTGCTGGCATGGCTGGCGGTGCTGCCGATCGTGCTGTTCACCCTGATCGCCGTGTGGTCGCGCAACGTGCTGTTCCACTGGGCGATGCCGGGATACCTGTTCCTGTTTCCGCTGCTTGGCGCCCGCCTCGCGGACTGGCGGCCGGAGCGCGCGCGGCGCTGGGCGGTGGCGACCGCCGGGTTGCTCGCGGTGCTCGTCACCGTGGCGGTGAGCGAGGTTCGCTTCAACTGGCTTGCCGCCGTCCGCCCCGGGCTCGATCCAGGATTGCAGGCGGTGGACCTCACGCCGCTGCGAGGCGTGCTCGCCGCGCGCGGCCTGCTGGGCCAGCCGATCGCCGCGGCCTCATGGAATGACACCGGCAAGATCGACTACGCCCTTGGCGGCGTCCCCGCGGTGCTCTGCCTCAACATCGATGCGCGGCAATATGGCATGCTGCCCGGCCCCGCCGCGCGGATCGGCGCGGATATCCTCATCGTCGCGCTACGGCAGGACGAGGCGCGGATTCGTGGCACCTATGCCGGATATTTCGAGCGGATCGACACGCTGGAGCCGGCCGCCGTGCCCTTGGCAGGGCGCGGCGGGATCTCCATTCCGCTGTTCATCGGCCGCGGCTTGAAGCGCTGGCCGTAGGCCCGATCAGGCCAGCAGGAAGATATACATCAAGCCGAGAATGACCACCGAGGCGACGATGGAGAACGTCGTCGCGTTGACGAAGCCATCGAACATCCGCTGACGGTCGGCGGTGAAGGCCTCTTCGGTGACGGGGTTCTGCACGGAGCTGGGCGCGTGGGCCATGGCGGGTCTCGTTCTGCTGGGATCTGTTGGAGCTATCTAGGAGACGGCGGGCGGTGGAGGCAAGGGGTTGCACAGCACGGCACGCGGCGACGGCAGCAATCTCGGCCGTCCGGCGGCGAAATCGGCGAGCACCATCGGGTAGATCAGGTGCTCCTGCGCCAATACGCGGGCGGCGAGTGTGGCTTCGCTGTCGTCCGGCAGCACGGGCACCGCGGCCTGGGCGAGAATCGGGCCTTCATCCATCCCCTCGGTGACCAGATGGACGGTGCAGCCATGTACTTTCACCCCGGCGTCCAGCGCGCGGGCATGGGTGTCGACCCCGGGGAAAGCAGGCAGCAGGCTCGGGTGGATATTCAGCATCCGCCCGGCATAGCGCCCGACGAACCATGGCGTAAGCAGCCGCATATAGCCGGCGAGGCAGACGATCTCGACGCCGGCGGCATCGAGGGCCTCGGCCACTGCCCGTTCATGCGCGCCCCGGTCGCCCTTGAAAGGACGGTGGG
>CAIWAJ010000323.1:0-8737 GCA_903910565.1 uncultured Rhodospirillales bacterium | reverse complement strand
GTTTGGTCTTGGGGGGATTGCGAGGGGGGAGGTGTGGTGGTGCGGTGCCTTTGGCACCACACCCTACGGGGTTTGTGTTAGGGGGCGAGGGGATGGCTGATTATCGGCGGGTGTGGGTCCAGGGGGGGACGTATTTCTTTACCGTGAACCTGCGGGACCGGAGAGAGGAGTTGCTGGTTCAGCATATTGGGGCGTTGCGGGAGGCTGTGCGACGGGAGAAGGCCCGGGCACCGTTTCAGATCGATGCCTGGGTCGTGCTGCCGGAGCACATGCATTGCATCTGGACCTTGCCGCAGGGGGATGCCGATTTCGCGACCCGGTGGGGGATGATCAAGGCATCCTTCTCGCGGCTGGTGCCGGGTGGGACGGCAACGACGGCGTCGCGGGCGCGGCGGGGGGAGCGGGGTATTTGGCAGCGACGGTTCTGGGAGCACTGCATACGCGACGAGACGGATTTCGCGGCGCACATGGATTATGTGCATTTCAACCCGGTGAGGCATGGGCTGGTGGGGCACCCCGGCGATTGGCCGTATTCGACGTTCCGGCGGTGCGTGGCGATGGGGATGTATCCGCCGGATTGGGCGGGAAGCGGGGACCGCGATTGGATCGGTGAGCGGAGGTAGGGGGGAGGGCCGGTGGTGCGGTGCCGTTGGCACCGCACCCTACGGATCACCACATCGGGTCGATTGGGGCGACGATGCCTTCGGCGGCTTCGATGATTTCGCCGGCGTCGAGCGTGAGGTCTTCGCGGAAGCGGCCGGCGAGGATTTGCACGCCGGTGCGCAGCGGCCCGTGCGATCCCACGGGGACGGCGAGGCTGGGGAGGCCGAGCAAGGGGGCGACGAAGCTGACCCGGATGGAGTCGAGCATCAGGCGCTGGCCTTCGAGCGTGAGGTCCTGGTCCTGCGGGGGCGGCAGGTGGCCGAGTGTGGGCATGATGACCAGGGGGGTGTCCTGGAAGAAGCATTGCCAGCGGTAGAGCAGGTAGTCCCGCGCGGCGAGGGTATCGAGGACGATCGTGGGGTCATTGCTGGGGGGGCAGAGTTCCAGCCACAGGCGCATGGAGGTGATGCCGCCTTCGTCGCCGTATTTCTCCATGTTGGGGCCGAGTTGGCGGAAGACATCGTTGGAGCCGATGATGTTCCACATGTCGGGAATCTGCTCGATGTCCGGCGGCAGGGCTTCCTCGACGACGTAGCCGGCGGCCTCGAGATACTTGCCGGCCTGGCGGACGGCGGCGGCCTGGGCGGGGTGGGTGTAGCCGCCGGGCATTTCGGGGACCAGGGCGACGCGGATGGGGCGCTTCGGGGGCGGACCGATCAGCGGGGCGTCGGCCCATCTGGTGTCACGCGGGTCACCCTTGGCCATGACTTCGAGGGCCAGGCGGGCGTCGCGCACGGTGCGGGTGTGGGGGCCCTGGGTGGACATGAGCTGGCCGCCGATGGCGCGGCCGGCGGTGGCCATCGGCGAAAAGGCGGGGATGCGGCCATGGCCGACGCGCAGGCCGACAACGCCGTTGCAATAGGCGGGGATGCGGACGGAGCCGCCGATGTCATTGCCGTGATGGATGGGGCCGAAGCCGGCCGCCGTCGCCGCGCCGGCGCCGCCGGAGGAGCCGCCGGGGGAGACGCCCTTGTCGCGCGGGTTGAGCGTCTTGCCGTGCAGCGCGTTGTCGGAGAAGGCGCGCATGGAGAAGGCGGGGGCGTTGGAGCGGCCGACGATGACGGCGCCGGCCTTGCGCAGATTGGCCACCACCGGGGCGTCCTCGGTGGCGATGAAATCCTTCATCCCCACCACGCCCTGGTCGGTGGGGTGGCCTGTCTGGTCGGTGTTGATTTTGGTGGTGACGGGGACGCCATGCAGGGGCCCGAGCGCCTCGCCGCGGGCGCGGGCGGCGTCCAGCGCGTCGGCGGTGGTGAGGGCCTCGGCATCGAAGCGGCGGACGATGGCGTTGAGCTTGGGGTTGATGGCGTCCATGCGGGCGAGCACGGATTGAGTGGCCTCGCGGGCGGAGGCGCGGCCGGTGCGGATGAGGTGCGCGAGGTCGGTGGCGTCGAGTTGCCAGAGTTCCATGGGTTTGCTCCGTTAGGGGGTGGAAGGGTGTTCTTTTTGTGAACAAAAAGAACCAAAAAAACTTTTTGTTCCGTCCATACCGTTGGCGTACGTTTTTCGGATAGTCTGGAGCGGTACACGGCAGGCGGATAAAAGTTTTTTGCTTCTTTTTTTCAAAAAAGAAGCGCTTCCTTTCTTTGATCTAGCCGCGCTTCACGTTCCAGAACAAGGCGTAACCGTCAAGCACGCCGGTGAGTTCTTTCTTGTAGGCCATGGGCGAGAACATCTGGCCGAGGGGGATGTAGGGCACGACGTCGAAGGCGGCGAGCTGGATGTCGCGCGCGATTTGCTTCTGCGCATCGATGGAGGGGGCGGCGAGCCAGGCGTCGCGGAGGGATTCGATCTTCGGGCTGTCGGGCCAGCCGGGGCCGCCATTGCGGCCGAGGGCGCGGAGGCTGGCGTTGACCGCGGGGTCCCACTGGTCCACGCCGGACCAGTAGGAGTGGTAGACGTTCCAGCCGCCCTGGTCGGCGGCGTCGATCTTGGAGAGGCGCTGCACCATGGTGCCCCAGTCGCTGTACTGCGCGTCAACGTTGAAGCCGCAGCGGGTGAACATGTCGGCGCCGACTTCGGCGATGGATTTGAGGACGGGGACGTCGGAGGGGATGAGGACGGCGACTTTCTCGCCCTTGTAGCCGGCGGCCAGTATGGCGGCCTTGGTCTTCGCGGGGTCGCGCGGGCCGGTGAGGGCCTCCATGCCGGCGTCGTTCGCCATGGGGGAGGAGGGGCAGAAGAAGCCGAGGCCGTTGCGGCGCATCGAGGCGTCCTCGCCGACGACGGCCTGCATGAAGTCGTCCTGGTTGATGGCGCCGAAGAGGGCGCGGCGGATGGCGGGGTTGTTGAAGGGCGCGGTGAGGTGGTTGAGGCGCATGAAGCCCATGTAGCCGGTCTGGTCATGCACCTTGAGGGTGAGCTTGGAGTTGCGCTTGATGAGGGGCCAAAGGTCGGCGCCCGGCACTTCCCACCAGTCGATCTCGCCAGCCTGGAGGGCGGCGGAGGCGGTGCCGGCGTCGGGGATGATGTGCCATTCGACGCGGTCGAAGTTGACGATTTTGGGGCCTGCGGTGAAGGAGGAGGTGCCGTTGGCGCGGGGGAGATAGGCCTGGTTGCGGGCGTAGACGACGCGGGCGCCGGTGTTGCGCTCGGCGGCGACGAATGTGTAGGGGCCGGAGCCGGCGACTTCCTGGATAGGCTTGGTGGGGTCACCGGCGGCCAGGCGCTCGGGCATGATGGCGCAGACGGAGGAGCCGACCTTGCCGATGGCGGCGGCGAGGAGGGGGAAGGGGCGCTTGAGGCGGATGCGGATGGTTTTGTCGTCCGGCGCGGTCATCTCGTCGGTGATGGCGGCGATCGACTTGCCGTAGTTGTCACGCAGCGTCCAGCGCTTGATGGAGGCGACGCAATCGCGCGCGAGGACTGGCGCGCCGTCGTGGAATTTGAGGCCGTCGCGGAGCGTGAGCTTCCAGGTTTTGCCGTCATCCTCGACAACGTGGCCTTCGAGCATCTGGGGGGAGACGGTGTTGGCGCTGTCGGTGCCCCAGAGCGTGTCGTAGACCATCATCGCGTGGTTGCGGGTGATGTAGGCGGTGGTCCAGGAGGGGTCGACGACGGTGAGGTCGGCGTGGGGGATGAATTTGAGGGTGCGGCTGCCTTGGGCGGCGGCGATGCTTGGGGCGGCGAGGGCAGCGGCGCCGGCGAGGGCGGAACGTCGGGTGATGCGCAGGGGGGCCTCCGAAAGTCTATCGGCAGGCTAGGGGTGCGTGGCCGGGGGCGTCAACGGCGGTTGGGTCGGGGTAAGGGTGTTCTTTTTGTGAACAAAAAGAACCAAAAAACTTTTTGGTCCATTGCTGGCTTGGCTGGTGTCCCGGGATGGTTGGGAGCGACACCCGGCAAATGGATAAAAGTTTTTTGCTCTTTTTTTCAAAAAAGGAGCGCTTGCTTTTCTTGCGCCGTGCCCCCGGGCGGGCGTGATCCTGACGCGCACTCAGCGCAGGATTGAGGCGATCACGTAGTCGCGCAGGACGGTGCGCGGCACGACGCCCTGGTCGGGGCGGTTGTAGTTGCCGCAGAGGATCGCCAACACGATGCCGGGGCGGGGCATGACGAAGAGGCGCTGGCCGCCATTGCCGAAGGCGCCGTACCAGGGCGAGCCGCCGGCGGAACCGTTGTAGCGATACCAATGGAAACCGTAGTCGATCTCGGCGTCGACCGAGGATTTGCGGCTCAGGGCTTCGGTGAGCCAGGCGGCGGGGACGAGTTGTTTCCCGTCGGCGCGACCGCCATCGAGCACGCATTGGCCGATGCGGGTGAGGTCGGCCGGGCGCAGGCGCAGGCCGGAGGCGGCAGAGGCTTCGCCGTTGAAGGAGAGCACCCATTCGCTGTCGGTGATGCCGAGGGGGGCGAAGAGGGCTTGGCGGGCGAAATCGTGCAGGGGCATTCCGGTGCCGCGGGAGATGAGGTGACCGAGGAGCGCGGTGTTGCCGCCGCTGTAGGTCCAGCGCTGGCCCGGAGGAGTGACTACGGGTTGGGAGAGGATGTAGCGGTAGCGGTCGGGCGCGCGCTCCATGGCGATTTCGCTGTTGTTGGGGTCGGAGTAGGGGAGGTTCTCGTTCCATTGGAGGCCGAGCGTCATGGTCAGCGCGTGGCCGACGGTCAGCGCCTGGCGGGCGGGGTCGGCGGCGAGGTCGGCGAGATCGGGGAAGCTGTCGAGCAGGGGCGCCGCGGGCGGCGGGACTTGGCCGGCTTCGAGGGCGATGCCGTAGAGCAGGCCGACGATGGATTTGGAGACGGAGCGGAGGTCGTGCCTGGTTTGCGCGTCGAAGGTGACGGTGCCGAGGGGGCGGCCCCAGGCTTCATCGACGCCGGAGTAGTAGCGCTCCATCACCATGGCGCCGTGGCGGGCGAGGATGACGGCGTGCAGGCCGGGCAGTCTGCCGGCGGCGACCGCGGCATCGAGCCGGGCGGCGAGGTCGGGCGCGAAGCCGGTGGTTTCGGGCGTGGCTTGCGCCCATCCGGTGGTCAGCATGGTGAGGGCTCCTGTGAGCGTGTGGCGGCGCGGGATCATGATTTCACCGGGATATAGATGTCGATCTCGCCAAGGCCGGTGCGCGGGTCGAAGCGGGCGTCGTAGCGCTCGAAGTCGGGGGCGTCGGCGAGTTGCAGGCCGGAGGCGGGCAAAGCGTGGTTCCAGATCGAATAGACGGTGGCGCGCAGGCCGACGACGTGGCCGGTGTGGGTGAAGACGGCGTAGCGGCGGGCGGGCAGGCGGATGCGGGCGAGGTCGGCCGGCAGACGGTCGAAATCGGTGACCTCGACGCCGCAGATATACTCGAAGCTGCCGGCGCCGTCGGCGTTGCAGCAGACGCCGTAGGTGGCCTGGCCGGTCTGGCCGGGGATGTGACCGAGGAGGGGGACCAGGCGCTGCCATTGGGCGGGGATGCCGGTGTTGGTCTCCCAGCGATAGCGCTCCCCGATGCCGGCGACGAGCAGCAATGGCAGTTCGACGACGCGGGGTGGGGCGACGGGGACGGTGAGGTTCTGGTCCATCGTGATCTTCTCCATGGCGGGAAGGCCGGCGAGGCTGGCGCGGGCGCGCAGGGCTTCGGGGGTGAGGCCGAACTGGTCGCGGAAGGCGCGGGTGAAGGCTTCGTGCGAGCCGTAGCCGGCGTCGAGCGCGACGGCGAGGATGTCGGGCGCGCCGGCGGCGAGGTGGCGGGCGGCCTCGGTGAGGCGGCGGCCGCGGGCGTAGCGGATCAGCGAGACGCCGGTGGCGGTCCCGAAGGCGCGGGAGAGGTGAAAGCGCGACACCCCGCTCTGCGCGGCGATCTCGGCCAACGCGATCTCGCGGTCGAGCGCCAGTTCGACGGCCCACAGGGCGATGGCGACGGGGGAGGGGGCGGCTGGCGGCATGGCGGGGTTATCGCGCGCTTCGCCGTTGCCCGCTTGATCGGAATTGCGCCTCGGCCTTAGACCGGTTCGGCGCCGAGTTGCGCGGCGACCAGAGCGGCGAGGGCGCCGACGTTTTCCGCCGCCAGGGCGGTATCGACGTCGAGCCGGACTGCGAAGGCGCGCTCGATGCGCATGAGCAGCACGCCGTGGGCGAGGGAATCCCAGCCGTCGATATCGTCCGCGGTGGTGGCCGGGCCGATCGTCGCGTCAGGTTGATCGAGTGCCTCGCGGATCACGGCGGCGAGCCGTGTCATCACGTCAACCTGCATCGGCTTTGTTCTCCTGACGCTGTTGTAGGCGAGTCACGCTCGCGGCCCGGGCGATCTTGCCGCTGGTGGACTTCACCAGGAAGCCGCGCGGCAACAGGGTGACCTGGTGCGGCAGCAGCCCGCACAGCCCGGCGACGGCGCGACGCAGATCAGTGGCGGTGTCGCGCTCGGGGCGGGTGGTGTCGGTCTCCGCGGCGATTATCAGGCGCCCGGTGCCGCCGTCGTTGGCCAAGGTGGCGTAGGCGAGCACGCGGCCGGGGACGACGCCGGGGATGGCGGAGAGGCCGTCTTCGATCTCGTGGGCGAGAAGTTTGCGGCCGTTGATGGTCAGCACGTCATCGCCGCGGCCGACCACGAAGAGTTCGCCATCCTCGATAAAGCCGAGGTCGCCGGTATGCAGCCAGCCGTCGCGCAGACGGGCGGCGGTGGCGTCGGGCTGGCGGAAATAGCCGTCGAACAGGCAGTCGCTGCGGACCAGGATGTCGCCGGGCTCCGGGCCGATGATCCGCAGCTCCACGCCGGGGATCGGGGGTCCGCTGGACTGGCAGGCGGTGAAACCCGGCCGGTGGCTGCCGCGCGGCGGGCGGCCGGGCGGGGATTGGGTGAGCGCGAAGACGGCCTCGGCCATGGCGTAGCTGGCCTGCACGGCGCCCGGTGACAGTCCGCTGGCGGCGAAGCGGGCGACGAAGCGCTCCACCACCGGCATGCGGCAGGGCTCGGAGCAGTTGACCAGCAGGCGGAGGCTCGCGAGGTCCCAGTCCTGGTCCGGCGGGGTGGTGCGCAGCATATGGGCGAAGGCGAAATTCGGCATCCAGCACAGGGTGGCGCGGTGGCGGGCGATAGCATCGAGCAGCAGCGTCGGCCGGGCCACCCATTCCTGCGCGTCGAGGCTGATGATGGGCAGGCCGAGCACGGAGGGCAGGAGGAAGCCGGTGATGAGGCCCATGTCATGATAGAGCGGCAGCCAGCTCGCCACGCTGTCGCCGGGGACCGCACCGATCGCAGCGGCATAGTGGCTGATCTGGCGGAGGACCGCGCCATGTGAGAGGCGTACGCCCTTTTTCAATCCGGTGGTGCCCGAGCTGTGCTGAAGGAAGGCGCCGGCCTGGTCGTCGATGTCCGGTATGGCCGGCAGGTCCGCGGCGGAGTCGCCATGGGTATCAGCGTTGATGACCGCGCGGCCGGATGGCGCCACCGTTGCCATCGTTTGCTGCGAGGCGATCACGCAGGGCGGGTCGATGCGCGCCAGGAGTTGCGCGGTGGCGGCGGCGAAGAGCGCCGGGTCCTGCCGGGTGGTCAGGGGGGGCAGCAGGCTGGGCAGCGCGCCCGCGAGGGTGCAGCCGATGAAAGCCGAATAGAGCTCGCGCCGCGTCTCCAGCACGATCGGCACCCCGGCCGCGCGCAGGCTCTGCGCGATCGTGCCGGCTTCGGCGCAGATCTCGCTGAGCGTGATGGTTTGGGTCTGGCCGCCCCGCTGCAGGTGGCAGAAGACCGCGTCCGGCGTCGTGTGGGCGCGGGCCAGCAGGGCGGCGAAAATATGCATGGGGCGCCCTCCTTCGCTCCGGGCCGGTTAGCATTGCCCAGGGGGCTTGACATGGCAACGCGCGGGACTGACTAGCATTGCGATCAATGCAGGATCTGTTCGCCCAGTTCGAGAGTCTCGGCGCCAATTGCGAATTCGGTTTCGTGCAGCGCCAAGCGGGCATCGAGCCAGTCGGGTTGCTTCGCTGGTCGATGGTCACCTCGCCGCGCGCCCTGATCAACGCCATCCAGGTCGATTTTGCCGATTTCTATGAGTTCGACAACCTGGTGCCATACAACCAGGGTGTGGTGCTGGACAGGAAGCACGGCATCGGCTTCCACTCCGCCCTGCGCAGCGCGGTCGCTGGCGCGGGGTTCGCGTTCGCCAAGCCTGAGGACGAGCGCCGCGAACTTCACCGCTTCGAAGCCGCGAAAATTGTGCGCCAGATCAACGGGTTCCGCGCCTCTCTGCAATCGGGCGAACGGATGTTCGTTTTCCACAAATTCAACGGCACCCTCACGCCGCGCGAAATCGCTCATCTCTTCGCCACCTTGCGGCGCCTCGGCCCAGCGCGCCTGCTGGTAGTGTCACGCGCGACTGCCGAACATCAGGCGGGGGAGGTGATCGCGCATGTGCCGGGGCTGCTGCACGGCTATATCGACCGGTTCGCGCCGGGCGAGAGGGCGTTCGACGTCTCGTTCGACCTCTAGGCACGTATCTGCCGCACCGCGCTCGCCATGGCCCCGCCGGCAGCCTGACGGAAGCGTAATCCGGCGGACTATTGTAAGACGGATCGCAGCGCGGCAGGCTCAGCGAACCATGAAACTCATCATCCGACGCGTCCCCGACGACGAGATCCGCATGACGGCCGATGGCAGGTTCATCG